>NZ_JASCXL010000072.1:0-48176 GCF_030010595.1 Streptomyces sp. CC224B
CCCGCGACCGTGAGGGCCTTGCCCTTCTTCACCGGCTCCGGGGACGCGTTGACCGTCAGCCTGGCGGCGCGCTTGACCTTGACGGTCTTGTACTTGTCCGTGACCACGTGGTCCTCGGCGCCGCCCTTGGCGAGCAGGCCGGCCAGGACCTTCCACGTGCCCGCGGTGCTGTTGCGGAACCCGCGCGGGTCGGCCTCGACGACGACCTTGCAGGTGCCGGTGGTCGCGTCGACCTTGACGCACGTGGGCTCGTCCTGCGGGGCGATGAGGCCGTCGATGTGGGCGGGGTCGTACTTCTTGCCGTGCCAGACGAGGGCGATGCCCTCCTTGATGCCCTTCGGGTCGGTGCCCGTGACGGTGATCACGAACTTCGTCCTGGAGGTGCCGACCACGAGGTCCTTACCGCCGTTGACGACGACCTTCGTGATCTTGGTGCGGCCCTGGTGCGAGTCGAAGGCCTGGGCGGCCGGGACGGCGAGGGCGGAGAGGGCGAGGGCGCCGGAGACGGCGGCCGCGGTGGTGCGCATGCGCATGGGTGGTTCCTCAGCATTGGGGTGCGGGCCTCGCGTCGGCGGCGGGTGCCGCCGCGCGGCCCGGGAGAGCGGCGGACCGGGTCGGTCCGCCGGACGGGAAAGGGGTCAGCGCACGTCGACCGCGTCGCCCGCGGAGGTGACGGCCGGGGTCGTCGAGGTCCCGCCGAAGACGTACCGGAAGGTGCCGTCGGCCGAGGCCTTCACGGTGGTCTTCAGGTTGCCCTTGGCGTCGGACGTCACCGTCTTCACGGTGCTGTAGGCGCTCGCGCCCTTCTTCTTGAACTGGAGCTTCACGGACTGCTTGGTGTAGCCCGCGTACGTGTGGGTGTCCCAGTTGGCCCGCGTCAGGGCGCCCGCGACCGTGAGGGTCCTGCCCTTCTTGACCGGCTCCGGGGACGCGTTGACCGTCAGCTTGGCGGCGCGCTTGACCTGGACGGTCTTGTACGCCTCCTCGACGGTCCGCTCGCCGTCCTGGTCGTAAGCGGCCGCCCAGACCTTCCACGCACCCGCGAGGGCGTTGCGGTAGATGTTGTCGTCCGGGTCCGCGTAGACGGTGAACGTGCAGGTCGAGGTGGTGTCGTCGACCGCCGTGCAGTCGCCGTACTCGGCGCTCGGCACCATGGAGCCGTCGATGCCGGTCCGGCTGAAGTCCGTGCCGTGCCACAGCATGGCCTTGGCCTTGGAGACACCGGCCGGGTTCGTCGCGGTCAGCTCGATGGTGACCTTCTTCTTCCCGGACGTGCCGACCACGATGTCCTGGCCACCGTTGACGGTGACGTCCGTGATCCGCGTTCCGCCCTCGCCCCCGTCCGCCTGCGCGGCGGGCACCGCGAACGCGGACAGGGCGAGGGCGCCGGAGACGGCGGCCACAGTGGCACGGATGCGCATGTGTTTCCCCAGGTGGAGAAGGGGCCCGCGGTGCGTAGCCGGCACGCGGGGCCCGATCGATCGAGGAGTCTGTTGACCCGGCAACTCAGACCCTCACCTGTGGCCAATGGTTGTACGCACCGTGAAACAACCAGGCCCGGCGCTAGTCGAACCAGCGGTCCCGCGCCAGTTCCTCCGTCCGCGACGGGTCCTCCAAAAGCGCCGCCACCTCGAAGCGCCGGGGCCACTGGCGGGTCGCCCAGGCCAGGCCCGCCGCGACACCCTCCAGCGTCGCGGCGTGCACCGTGCCGTCGGGGGTGCGCCGCCACTCCAGGTCCACGCCGTCGACGACCAGCTCCTCGTGTTCGCGGTACGTCGCCGGGGTCGCGGGGCCGAGCAGGACCCGCACGGACTCGGGGACCTCGTGCTCCACACCCGCGCCCGGGTCGACCTCCGCGCGGACGCGGTCGCTGAGGCGGCGCACCTGGAGGAGGTCGGCGAGGTCCCCGGCGCGCGACGGCGCCACCGGCAGCAGGGGCAGGCCGGCCGCGAAGGGCAGCAGGTCCGGCGCGTCCGCGACCACCGCGTCGGCGGCGTCGACGACCACGACCTCGCCGTCCACGACGGCCCGCAGCTCGTCCGGCAGCGTCACCCGCTCCGGGTCGAGGTCCGCGAGCGCCCCGTACAGGGCGTGCAGCCGGGCCGCGGAGACCGTCCGCTCCGGGTCCGCGAGCCGGTCGAGGAGCTCCGCCGCGCCGCCCGGCTCCGCGAGCAGCGCCTCCACGGACGTCCGGACGCCGAGGGCCCGCAGGACCTGCTCGTCGTCGAAGCCGGTCGCGTCCGCCGCGTCGTACAGGCCCTCCAGGAGCGGATCCGACCCGGCCGCCCGCAGCCCCGCCGGACGGCGGCCGTCCAGGACCGGGTGGCCGCGCAGCCACCACGCGGTGTACGGCCGCACGCTCTCCGTCGTACCGTCCGGCAGCAGGACCCGTACGGGCTGGGTGAGCGCGTCCCGCAGCGGCGGCCGGGACAGCAGCGCCAGCGCGCGCGGCCACTGGTCGTCGTCGACGAGGTCGAGGTCGCGGACCGCGACGAGCTCCGTCGCCACCGGCGGCACCGGCGCCTCCGGCAGCCGGTCGAGCACGTCCTCGCACCACACGTCGACGGCGTCGAGCAGCCCGGCGTCGTCGGGCTCGGCGAAGTCCCCGTCGCGCGGCTCCAGTTCGTCCGGGTCGAGGACGACGTCCGTGGCGCGGACCAGGGCGAAGGTGGCGAGCACCCCGCACGCGGCCAGCGGCTGCTCGCCCCACCGCCCGGCCGTCTCCGCGTCCACGAAGGCCAGCTCGCCCTCCCGCATGACCTGGGCGAACGCGCTGCCGGGCAGCACCAGTTCGCCGGCGGGCGCGAGTTCGCCGTCCTCGTCGGGCAGCGCGAGCGCGCCGAGCCACGGCTCGTCGCCGGGCGCGAGGTCGGCGTCGCGTACGAGGGTGAGGACGAGCTCCGCCAGCTCGTCGGCGTCCACCGCGTCCTCGTCCCAGGTGTCGTCGTCCAGCGACGCGGCGACCGCGGCCCGCACCTGGGGCGTCGTCAGCACCGCGCGCGGCGTGGCGGGCAGCGCCCCGAGCTTCTCGAGGAGCGGGTGGGCGGCGTCCGCGTGGGCGACCTTCAGGCCGAGCCGGGCCAGCACCTCGGGCGCGGGGCCCATGTCCGGCGCGGGCAGCAGGACCTGGCGGGGGCCGATCGTCGTACGCCCGTTCGCCAGCGGCACGGGCAGGCCCGAGAGGCGGTCCGGGTCGACACCCGCGAGGGTGTCGTACAGCCGCCGCCACCAGGACGGCTCCCGCTCCAGACCGGCCAGCCGGTCCACCGCCTCGGTCAGCGGCACCCGGGCCACGCCGAGCGCCCGCAGCTCGCCGCGGCGCTCCAGACCGGCGGGCAGCAGGCTCGGCAGGACCTCGGCCAGCACCCGTACGGTGTCCGCGCCCGCGCCCTCCACGACCTCCGCGTCCCGCGGGCGCAGCGCCTCGGGGAGCGTGTCCTCGGCCCACTCCTCTGCTCCCTCCCGCGCGGGCGCGGCGGCGGGCGGCAGGAACGCGGTCCGCGGCAGCCGGTCCAGGATCGCCTGGCGCAGCGCCCCGTCCAGCTCGCCGCGGCCGAGCGGCCCCGGCACGAGGTCGATGACGCCCTCCGTCACCGGCCGCCACCCGGCGAGGAGTTCGGTGTACGCGTCCGCCGCGCGCTCCACCAGGAAGTCCGTGAGCGGCCCCGGCGCGGTGTGGCGGCGGCTGGTGTCCAGCGGGAACGTGCCGATGAGCAGGGCCGGTACGCCGAGCGGCTCGTCGCTGGGCGTGGGCGCGTGCAGCACGGGGCTGGTGCGCGGCGCCCCGGGCGCGCCGTCGGCGCCCACCGGCACCGCCCACGTGACCTGCCAGTACGGCCGCAGCCGCTCCTCCACCGGCCGGCCGGTGAGCAGCTTCGCCTCCAGCTCGCCCGCGTGGGTGACGGTGCGCCAGCGCGTGGTGCCGTCCCGGGTGTCCGCCACGACGGTGTCCGCGCCCTCGGCCGACCGGCGCAGCACCCGGGTGGTGCCGTCCGGGGTGCGCACGGACACCTCGTCGAGGCCGGGCAGGGCGAGCAGCAGCGCGTCGTCGACGGCGTCGAGCAGGCGCGTGACGAGGTCCTCCGCGGCCGCGTCCCGCAGCGGCAGGATGACGACCGTGTCGTACCCCTCCGGAGCGGAGCCCTCCGCGGCCAGCGGCAGCCGCAGCAGCGGTACGTGGCCGTCGCGGCGGCGCAGCTCGTCGCCGAGGCCGGGGCTGAACCGGGCCGTCTCCGCCGCCAGTTCGCGCGCCTCCCGCAGGGACCAGCGGACGCCGCCCGTACGTCCCACGACGGCGGGCTCGTCGGACACGGCGAGCACGGCGGCGAAGCCGACGCCGAAGCGGCCGGTGGTCCGCCGGGCCGTGTCCTCGTCGGTACTCTGCCGCTTCGCGGACGCCCGCAGCGTGGCCAGGGACTCCACGCCCGTCGCGTCCAGCGGGGCGCCGGTGTTCGCCGCCGCGAGGACGCCGTCCTGGAGGGTGAGGGCGAGCCGCCCCGCCACGCCCGCGCGGGCGGCGGCGTCCGAGGCGTTCTGCGCGAGCTCCACGACCAGGCGGTCGCGGTAGCCGCCCAGCGCCAGGTCCTCCTCGGCGTTGGCGTCCTCCCGGAACCGGGCCGGGCTCGCCGCCCACGCCTCCAGCACCGAACGGCGCAGACGGGAGGTGCCGAACGGGTCGGTGCCCTCGGTGGCCGGCCGCACGGTCTTGCTCACGGTGTCTACGCCTTTCTCTGACGGCGGCGCCCTCTGCCCTTCTCCGGCGGGGGCGCCCTCTGCTGGGGGCCTTGCCTGTGGCCCGGCTGCCTTGTCGTCCGGGGGCGAACGGTACCTGTGCCGGCGGGGCGCCCTCTGCAGGGGTGGGCCCTGCCTGGCCCTTGAGGCGCCCTGGGGCCGAGGCCGAACGGTACCGCTGCCGGCGGGGCGCCCTCTGCCAGGGTGGCCTTTGCTCGCGCCTCGGGATCGGGCCGAACCGTACCTCTGCCAGGGTGGGCCAGGGCTTGACCCCGGAGCGCCTCGGGGGGCGGGGGCGAACGGTACCGCTGCCGGGGTGGGCCCTGGCTTGCGCCTCGGGGTGCCGCGGGGTCGGGGGCGAACCGTACCTCTGCCAGAGTGGGCCCTGGCTTGGCCTGGGGCGCCTCGGGGGTGGGGGCGGACGGTACCGCCTCGGGTTGTCGGCCCCGGGTGCGGGCAGGTGGGTGGCTTCGGCCGCGCTGCCGCCGTGCCCACCCACCCGCCCGTGCGGCCCCGGTGCCCGGGCTGGGGCCTGCGCGTTGCCGTGCCACCCTGCCCATCCGTGCAGCCCTGGCGACTGGGGCGAGGGCCTGCGCACCGCCGTCCGACGGCACCGGCTCGTGGGTGGCTTCCGCCGCGCTGCGCGCGGCGACTCGCCCACCCGCCCACCCGTGCCACCCCGGTGCCCCCGAACGGGACCTCGCGCACCGCCGCCACCCCACCGCACCCCCCGTGGGTGGTACCACCGCGCTGCGCGCGGCAAAGTGCCCACCCACCCGCCCGTGCCACCCCAGCGCCCTCAGACAGGACCGCACGCACCGCCGTCAACCCACCGCACCCTCAGTGGGTAGTTCCGCCGCGCTCCGCGCGGCATGGTGCCCACCCGCCCGCCCATGGCACCCCAGCGCCGCCAGACGGGACCACACGCACCGCCGTCAACCCACCCGCACCCCCGGTGGGTGGTTCCACCGCGCTCCGCGCGGCATGGTGCCCACCCGCCCGCCCATGGCACCCCAGCGCCGCCAGACAGGACCACACGCACCACCGTCAACCCACCGCACCCCCGGTGGGTGGTTCCACCGCGCTCCGCGCGGCGAATCGCCCGCCCACCCGCCCGTGGCGCTCAGTGCCCCTGGACGGGACCTACGCACCGCCTTCCCACCGCACCGGCCCGGACGTGGCTTCTCCCGCGCTACCGCGCGGCGACCTGCCCGTGACACCCCAGTGCCCCCCAGACGGGGTACTGCCGTGCGCGACGGGGTGGGCTCCAGAGCCGAGCCTTTCGACTGCCGAGTTTCGGGTGGGTGGGTGGGAAACATCCCGCGCGCAGCGCGGCGGAAGCGGCAACCGGGCCGCACCCAGCGACAGCCTCAACCCCCGGAAACCTTCCCCCGCCGCACCATGCACAGCAGGCAAATCCCAGGCCAAGCCGCATCACCACCCAGGAACGGGCGGGTGGGTGGGAAACCACGCAGCGCAGCCGAAGCGGCAACCCGGCCGCGCCCGGTGACACCCCAGCGCCCAGGGACCTCCCCCGCAGCACCACCCAGGAACGGGCGGGCGGGTGGGAAACATCCCCGCGCGCAGCGCAGCCGAAGCGGCAACCGGGCCGCACCGGCGACACCCCAGCGCCCAGGGACCTCCCCCGCAGCACCACCGATCCACAGGCGCCCGGGCGGGCGAAGCCCAGCTCCGCGCAGCGGCAGGCGGCCGCCGGGGCCGCGCCCCGGTGCAACCGCGAGAACCGTGGAGGCTAGGAGTGGCCCAGGTCCTCCCCCGCCCCCGCGGGCGGCACCGAGCCCGAGTCGGGGGCGGGCCGCAGCGGGAGTTCGTCGATCTTCGTCTCGTCCAGGACCGGCGGAGCCGGCCGCGGCGGCTTCGGCATGACGGCGGCTTCGGAGTGCCCCCCGCAGCCGTACGACAGGGAGACCACGTGCCCGTCCGCGGGCCCGAACTCGTTCGCGCACACACCGAACGCCTGCCCCAGCGAGCCGCCGATCGGCATCAGGAAGCCGCAGCTCACGCAGGGCGCGGGCGCGGCCTGCGCCATCGGGGTCTTCGCGCCGTACGCCTCGTCCCAGCGGTCGGCGGCGGAGTGCAGGCCGTAGCGGGAGAGCACCCGCGCGCGGCGCATGCCGAGCTCCTCGGCGAGGGCCGTGAGGGAGCCGCGGGCGGGCGCGGCCGCGAGATCGGCGGGGCTGCCCCCGGTGACCTCGGCGTCCTCGGCCTCGACACGCTCGGCCAGCTCGTCGGAGAGGATGGAGTTCGGCGGCGGCGCGTCGTCGCCGGAGTAGCCGGGCTCCAGGCGCAGGTCCTCCGCGTCCGTGGGCAGCAGGTCGCCGGGGCCCATGTCGCCGGGGCGCAACCGCTCGCTCCACGGCACCCACTCGGGGGCGAGGAGCGCGTCGGGACCGGGCAGCAGCACCGTCTCGTCGAGCGTGACGACCTTCGCGCGGGAGGCGCGGGCCACGGTCACCGCCCAGCGCCAGCCGCGGTACCCCGGCTCCTTGCACTCGAAGAGATGCGTGACGACGCGGTCGCCCTCCACGACGACCTCGACATGCTCGCCGACCACCCCCGGAGCGGCGGCCTCCTCGGCCGCGGCCCGGGCGAACCCGACGGCCTCGGCGCAGAGGCGGTCGGGGGTGCGCGGGGTGCGCGGGGTGCGGCTTCGCGTTGTCGCTGCGCTCACAGGTATCGCTTCTCTCCTACGCCGTCTCACAAGTGCGCCACCCCTTACGCGGGGGCACGGACGGAGCGGACCAGAGGGCCGCGTCAACGTCCGCGCCCGACGTCGCGGGCGCGCCTACACCATCCATTCTGCGCGATGGCCCGAGGCGCGCGGCCGAGAACTTCCGCCGCAGGCGCGTTACGCACGCTACCTGTTCCTGGCCCCTGGGCCCACACCGGCGCCCGCACTCGGGCCGTGCCCGTCGCCGTGACGGGGTCTGCGCCCCGCGAGGGAATCCCCGGTCGGTGCACGTACTCCGGGCCGGTTGGGGGCACTATGACTGGGTGACTGGCCTGAGGTCGTCGTCATCGCACGGGCTCGCCCCGCCCAGCCGGGCGGCACGGGCCGCCCGTGCGCTGGCCCGCGCCCTGCGGCTGCCGTTCACCGGCACCGCCCGCGGCATCCGCAAGGCCACGCACGCCAACGGGGCGGGCGAGTCCGGCCTCGGCAAGCTGATCGAGCTGCACGCCGTCAACGGCGCCGGCGACGTGATGATCACCGTCGCGCTGGCGTCCACGGTGTTCTTCTCGGTGCCCACGGACGAGGCCCGCGGCCGGGTGGCGCTGTACCTGGCGATCACCATGGCGCCGTTCACGCTGCTGGCGCCCGTCATCGGCCCGCTCCTGGACCGGCTGCCGCACGGCCGGCGTGCCGCGATGGCGGCCGCGATGCTGGCGCGGGCGCTCCTCGCGCTGATCCTCTCCGGCGCCGTGGTCACCGGCGGCATGGAGCTGTACCCGGCGGCGCTCGGCGTCCTCGTCTCCTCGAAGGCGTACGGCGTGGTCCGCAGCGCCGTCGTGCCCCGGCTGCTGCCACCCGCCTTCTCCCTGGTGAAGGCGAACTCCCGGGTGACGCTGAGCGGGCTCCTCGCGACGGGGGTGGCCGCGCCGGCCGGGGCGGGGCTGCAGGCGCTCGGGCCGCGCTGGCCGCTGTACGGGGCGTTCGTCCTGTTCGTCGCCGGTACGGTGCTGTCGTTCACGCTGCCGCCCAAGGTGGACTCGGCCAAGGGCGAGAGCAAGGCGCTGCTCGCGGCGGACGAGGCGCATCTGCACCTGGCGCGGGCCCGGGACCGCAAGGACTCGGCGCGCCGGCGCCGGCTCGGGCTGCGCACCGTCGGCCCGGCCGTGACGCACGGCCTCGCCGTCAACGCGGCGCAGCGCGGCCTCAGCGGCTTCCTGATCTTCTTCCTGGCCTTCCTGCTGCGCGAGCATCCGCTCGGCGGGCAGAGCGCGGCGGTGTCGCTGGGCATAGTCGGTGTCGCGGCGGGCGCGGGCAACGCGCTCGGTACGGCCGCCGGGGCGTGGCTCAAGGCGCGCGCCCCCGAGTTGATCATCGTGACGGTGGTGGCGGTGGTGCTCGGGGTGGCGGTGTGCGCGGCCCTGCTCTTCAGCCCCGTGGGCATCGCCTGCCTCGCGGCGGTGGCGGGGTTCGCGCAGGCCCTGTCGAAGCTGTCGCTCGACGCGCTGATCCAGCGGGACGTGCCGGAGGAGGTGCGGACGTCGGCGTTCGCGCGGGCGGAGACGCTGTTGCAGATGGCGTGGGTGGTGGGGGGCGGCATCGGCATCGCGCTGCCGTTGAACGGGACGCTGGGGCTGTCGGTGGGGGCGGCGATCGTGGCGGCGGGGTGGGTGCCGACCGTGCGGGGCCTTCTCGGCGCGGCTCGGCGCGGTGGGGGCCGCCGCGTCCTGGCCTAGCCCGCGCGGAACGCCCCAGCCCCACCCCTCCCCGCCCCGGAGGCTGCCGCCCCCGACCCCCCGCCCTCCTCGTCTGGGGCTCCGCCCCTCTCCCCCCAAAATCAGCGCTCCGCGCCTCGTCCTCAAACGCCGGACGGGCTGAAATCCCCTCGACTCACCGCCGTCGGCTGCCCCACCCCCCTGTACAGCGCTCCGCGCCTCGTCCTCAAACGCCGGACGGGCTGGAATCTCCTCGACGCGCCGTCGTCGGCCGTCCGCCCTGGGAACATCCGCCGCGGAGCGGTGGATCACCGGCAGCCGACAACGGCGAGAGGCGGACCGATCCAGCCCGTCCGGCGTTTGAGGACGAGGCCGCCAGGCCGATGGAAGGGCGGGTGGGTGGGGAAACGCGCCGTCAGCCGGCGACGGCGGGACGCGGGACGGATCCCGCCCGCCCGGCGGGTGGGCGGGAGCCGCGCCGGGGTGGCCGCCGCCCAAGGCCCAGGGGCCAGGAGATAGCCTTCCGGCATGACCTCCCTGGTACCCCGCTCAGCGCGCAGCCGCCGCGCCGTCGCCACCCTCGGCGCCGTCTCCGCCGGACTGCTCGTCCTGTCGGCCTGCGACAAGCCGACGCCGCTGGCCACCGTGACGGTCGGCAGCGAGTCCGTGCACTCCGAGGCCACCTGCTACAAGGACGGCAAGGAGCTCGCGCCGTCCACCGTGCAGGACTGCCTGAAGGACAAGAAGGACATCAAGTCCATCACGGTCGATCCGGACGAGAAGGTCCGCTTCGGCGTCGACCCGGAGATCGCCGACAAGGGCTGGACGCTGCTGATGAACGGTCAGCCGCTGACCGAGGCCAGCAAGAAGACGTACGTCGTCATCCCGGGCAGCGTGTTCTTCAACCAGCAGTACGGCGGTGGCGGCTCCGCCACGACCGTCAGCCTGCTGGAGGGCGGCAAGAGCGACAGCGGCGAGCCGAAGGCCACCGGCCTGTGGTCGTTCAAGCTGAAGAAGGACAAGGACGCCTGACCGGGCCCGGGCACGCCCCACGCATCCTGGTGGCCACCGCGGTCCCCGCCGAACGGGACGCGGTGGCCTCCGGCCTGCCCGGAGCCGGGAACGGGGCCGGGACCGGGGCCGGGGCCGGGACGGTGGACGTCGTCGCCGTCGGCGTGGGCCCCGCTGCCGCCGCCGCGGGCACCGCGCGCCTCCTCGCGACCGCCGCCGCGGCCAGGACGCCGTACGAGCTCGTCATCTCCGCGGGGATCGGCGGCGGGTTCCCGCCGGGCGCCCCGCTCGGCTCGCTCGTCGTCGCGGACGCCGTCACGGCCGCCGACCTGGGCGCCGAGACGCCGGACGGGTTCGTGCCGGTCACCGCGCTCGGCTTCGGGCGCGTCACCCACGAGCCGCCGGCCGCGCTGGTGCGGGAGCTGGCGGCCGCCTCGGGGGCCGCGACGGGCACCGTCCTGACCGTGTCGACCGTGACCGGCAGCGCCGAGAGCGCCGCCGCGCTGCGCGCCCGCCATCCGCGGGCCCTCGCGGAGGCGATGGAGGGCTTCGGCGTCGCCGAGGCCGCCGCCGCGCTCGGGATACCGGTGGCCGAGGTCCGCGCCGTGTCGAACGTGGTGGGCCCCCGGGACCGCGCCGCCTGGCGCATCGCCGACGCGCTGGCCGCGCTCACCGAGGCGTTCGGGAAGTTCACGCCCGTACTGGAGAGTTGGAACAGGCATGACTGAGACCTCCGAGCCCCTGCGCATCGCGTACTCCCCCTGCCCCAACGACACCTTCGTCTTCGACGCCTGGGCGCACGGCCGCGTGCCGGGCGCGCCCGCGCTCGACGTGACGTTCGCGGACATCGACGTCACCAACGCCATGGCCGAGCGCGGCGAGTTCGACGTGCTCAAGGTGTCGTACGCCGTGCTGCCGTACGTCCTCGACGAGTACGCGCTGCTGCCGTGCGGCGGGGCGCTCGGGCGGGGCTGCGGGCCGCTGGTGCTCACCCGGGAGCCGGGGGTCGATCTGAGCGGGAAGACCGTCGCCGTGCCGAGCGAGAAGTCGACGGCGTACCTGCTGTTCCGGCTGTGGGCGGCGGACGTCCTGGCGGACGGCGGCGTCGGCGAGATCGTCGTCCTGCCCTTCGACCGGATCATGCCCGCCGTACGGGACGGGGAGGTCGACGCGGGGCTCGTCATCCACGAGGCGCGCTTCACGTACCGGAACTACGGGCTGCACCGGCTCGCCGACATGGGCGAGCACTGGGAGGCCACGACGGGGCTGCCGATCCCGCTCGGCGCGATCATCGCGAAGCGGGCGCTGGGGGACGACGTGTTGCGGGGGCTCGCCGATGCGGCGCGGGCGTCCGTGCGCGCGGCGTGGGACGACCCCGAGGCGTCGCGCCCCTATGTGCTGGCGCACGCGCAGGAGATGGATCCCGCCGTGGCGGATCAGCACATCGGGTTGTACGTCAACGAGTTCACGGCGGAGCTGGGGGAGGACGGGTACGCGGCCGTGCGCGGGTTGCTCACCCGCGCCGCGGCGGAGGGCCTGGTCCCGGCCCTGGCCCCGAAAGCCCTCGCCTTCCCGTGACGGCCGCTTCCCACGCGGGGCGCCCCAGACCCACCCCTTCCCGAAACCGGTGGCTGCCCGCCCCCGGCCCCCCGCCTCGTCTGGGGCTCCGCCCCTCTCCCCCGCATTGGCGCTCCGCGCCTCGTCCTCAAACGCCGGACGGGCTGGAACACCTCCGCCCTCGCGCCCCCGGGAGGGGGCGGGAGGGCGGGGAACATCCGCCGCGGAGCGGTGGATCACCGTCGGTGGACGGCGGCGGGAAGCGGCTCGGTCCAGCCCGTCCGGCGTGTGAGGACGAGGCCGCCAGCGCGGTACGGGGTCCGGGGCGGAGTCCCGGTCACACGTCGAGCTGGTCCGCGACCGCTCGGAGGAGGCCTGCGATCTTCGCGCCGGAGGCCTTGTCGGGGTAGCGGCCCTTCTCCAGCATGGGGGTGATGTTCTCCAGGAGGGTGGTGAGGTCCTGGACGATGGACGCCAGTTCGTCCGGTTTGCGGCGCTGCGCCGCCGCGACGGACGGGGTCGGGTCGAGAAGTGTCACCGAGAGTGCCTGGTCCCCGCGCTGCCCCGCGACCACACCGAATTCCACGCGCTGACCGGGCTTGAGTGTGTCGACGCCTTGGGGCAGTACGGAGGAATGCACGAAGACGTCACCGCCGTCGTCGCGGGAGAGAAAGCCGAAGCCCTTCTCGCTGTTGAACCACTTGACCTTGCCGGTAGGCACGTGAAGTCCTCGTCCTCGTACTAGTCGTCGTATCGGTAGCCGCACCGCCGCAGGCGTGGTCCCCGGGCGAAAACGGCTCTGGACAGCACTACAGCGGGTCGCGCGACCCGCCGGCACCAAGACTATTGGTCCCGGGGCCGGTGACAAGACGTCCCCGGTTTCTTCCTACGCGCTGGGAACTACCCTGGTGCGGTGCGTGACAAAACCCAAGCGAATTCCACCGGACCGGGCGACGGCCTCGTACGGATTGGCGCGATCGTTTTCTTCGTCGGTGCCGTGGCCACGCTGGTCACGGTCGCCCCGCTGTTCCTGGGCGGCGATCCCTTCCCGTCCGTCGCCTACGCCGTGTGCATGCTGATGGGAGTGGGTTTCCTCGTGGCCGCCGCGGGCGTGCTGCGCGGAATCGCCGCCCAGAGGCGTCAGGCACGCTCCACGTCGGGCACTTCGGCCACGTGAGCGGCGAGCCAGTCCGGGAACTGGCTCAGATCGTCGAGTACGACGTCGGCGCCCGCCGCGCGCAGTTCACCTGCGTCGCACGGCCCCGTGGCCACCGCTACGGACAGCGCCCCCGCCGTACGCGCCCCGCGTACGTCCCCGGTGTGGTCGCCGACGTACACCGACGCCCCGTGCGCGCGCAGGGCCTGCGCCTTCCGCTCCGCCCACAGGTCGCCGACCACGGCGTCCGCGGGGATGCCCAGGTGGTCGACGTGGAGCCGGGCGTTCGGCTCGTACTTGGCCGTGACGACGATCGCGCGGCCGCCCGCCGCGCGCACCGCGGCCACGGCCTCCCGCGCCCCGGCGAGCGCGGGCGTCGCGGCGATCGCGTGTGTGGGATACATCTCACGGTAGAGACGCGCGGTCGCCGCGATCTCGTCGGCCGGGAACCAGTGGGCCAACTCCTGCTCCAGGGGCGGCCCGAGGCGCGTGACCGCGAGGTCCGCGTCCACGTACCTGCCGGTCCGCTCGGACAGCGCCACGTAGCAGGCGCGAATACCGGGCCGTGAGTCGATCAGGGTCATGTCGAGGTCGAAGCCGACGGTGAGCGGGCCACGGCCCCCGGCCGTCCGCGCGGCCGGTGCAGTCCGAGAGGTCATGGCGCCCATTGTGCCGAGGGGCCGGGAAGCGGGGTGCCGGGGCCCGGGGCGCCCGAGGCCCGGGGGTGCCGGAGGCCGGGGCGGGACCGCGAGTCGCCCTTATGCTTCTTAGCCAAGCCTTACCAACCCTCTCCCGGAGCCTTCCCCAAGGCCCCGGGGCCGGGCGCCCGCTCCGACCCCGACTTCGACCCCGACCCCGACCCCGACTTCGACCCCGATCTCGACCTCGATCGACCTCGACCTCGACCTCGACCTCCGAAACGAGCCAGCCGATGCGTGTGACCGCCAGACGCGCCGTCGTGATGACGGCGGCCGTCGTGGCCCTGCTGCTCGCCGTCCTGTTCAGCCTCGCCGTCGGCGCCCGCGCCGTCGCGCCGTCCGCCGTCCTCGACGCCCTGCTGAACGGCGGGCACAGCGACGCGGCCGAAGTGGTCCGGGAGATGCGGGTGCCGCGCACTGTGCTCGGCGTCATGGTCGGCGCCGCGCTCGCCGTCGCGGGCACCGCCCTGCAGGGCATCACCCGCAACCCCATCGCCGACCCCGGCATCCTCGGCATCAGCCAGGGCGCATCCGTCGGCGTGGTCTTCGCGATCGCGTACGCGGGCACGCACACCCTCACCGGCTACGTCTGGTACGCCTTCGCGGGCGCGGGCCTCGCGGCCGTCGCCGTCTACGCGATCGCCGCCGGCGGCCGGGGCGGCGCCACCCCCGTCAAGCTCGCCCTCGGCGGCGCCGCGATCAACGCCCTGCTCGTCTCCGTCACCACGGGCGTCCTCACCACCAAGGCGTCCGCGCTCGACGAGTTCCGCTTCTGGCAGGTCGGCGCGCTCTCCGGCCGCGACGCCGCGATCGTGCACCAGACCTGGCCGTTCCTGCTCGCCGGGCTCGTCCTCGTCCTCGCCGTGGCCCGGGGCCTCGACGCCCTCGCGCTCGGCGAGGACGTCGCCAAGGGCCTGGGCCAGAACGTCGCCCTCGTCCGCGTCGTCGGCGGCCTCGGCGCGACCCTCCTCACCGGCGCGGGCGTCGCCGCCGCGGGCCCCATCGCCTTCACCGGCCTCGCGGTCCCGCACATCGCCCGCGCCCTGGTCGGCAGTGACCACCGCTGGGTGCTGCCGCTGGCCGCCGTCCTGGGCCCGGTGATGCTCCTCGCCTCCGACACGGCCGGCCGGATCGTCTTCCCGCCGAGCGAGGTCCCGGCGGGCGTGATGACCGCCCTGATCGGCGTCCCGTTCCTGGTCACCCTGGTCCGCAGGAAGGCGGTGGCGGCGTGAGCGTCGACTCCCGTTCCGGGCCGTCGTCCCGCCGGGCCGGACAGCCGGGCGGGGCCCCGGCCGCCCCGCACCGCGTGCGCCCCGCCGGATACGCCGTCCTGCGCCTGGGGAAGGCCGCCTTCCTCGTCCACCGCAGGGCCACGGCGGTGGCCGCCGCCCTCGCGGTCCTCCTGGCCGCCGCCTGCCTGGCCTCCCTCTGCGTCGGCGAGACCTTCGTCCGGCCCGCCGAGGCCCTGAAGGTCGTCCTCGGGCACCCCTCCCCCGACGAGCTCATCGTGGGCACGCTCCGCGAACCCCGCATGGTCGTCGGCCTCCTCGTCGGCGCCGCCTTCGGCGTCGCGGGCGCGCTCATCCAGACCGTCGCCCGCAACCCCCTCGCCAGCCCGGACATCATCGGGATCAGCCAGGGCGCGAGCGCCGTCACGGTCGCCGCGATGACCTTCGGCCTCACCTCGTACACGGTGCTGCCGTACGTGTCCGTGGCGGGCGGTGTCCTCGCCACGCTGCTCGTGTACGCCTTCGCGTGGCGCGGCGGCCTGCACGCCACCCGTTTCGTGCTGATCGGCATCGGCTTCGCGATCGCCCTGCGGTCGGTGACGACGCTCTTCATGACGAAGGGCGACTACCTCGTCGCGCAGCAGGCGCAGATCTGGATGACCGGCTCCCTCAACGGCCGCGGCTGGCCCGAGGCCCAACCCCTCGCCCTGACGCTGCTGGTGCTGCTCCCGGGCGTGGCCTGGGCGGCCCGCGCCCAGCGCACGGTGTCCATGGACGACGACACGGCGACCGCGCTCGGCGTCCGGCTCGGCCGGGTGCGCACCGGGCTCGTGCTGCTCGGCGTGGTCCTCGCGTCCGTGGCGACCGGCGCCGCCGGGCCCGTCGACTTCGTGGCGCTGCTCGCCCCGCAGATCGCCCGGCGCCTCACCCGTACCGCGCAGATCCCGCTGGCCGGCTCCGCGCTGCTCGGCGCGCTCGTCGTCGTCCTCGCCGACCTGCTGGCCCGGCGGCTGTTCTCGCCGACCGAGCTGCCGGTGGGCGTCCTCACGGCCGCCATCGGCGCGCCGTACCTGATCTGGCTCATCGTCCGCAGCCGTACCGTCCGCAATGGAGGCACCGCGTGACCGCCCCCGCCGAGACCGGCGCCCGCCTGAGCGCGCGCGAGCTGACCCTCGCCTACGAGGACCGTACGGTCGTGCACGCCCTCGACCTCGCGATCCCCGACGGCCGGGTCACCGTCGTCGTCGGCCCCAACGCCTGCGGCAAGTCCACGACGCTGCGCGCGCTCGGACGGCTCCTCAAGCCCAGGGGCGGCGCCGTCCTCCTCGACGGCGAGGAGCTCGCGAAGCTGCCGACGCGGCGCATCGCCCAGCGCATCGGGCTGCTGCCGCAGACGCCGGTCGCGCCCGAGGCCATCACGGTCGCGGACCTGGTGGCGCGCGGCCGCCAGCCGCACCAGCGGTGGTGGCAGCAGTGGTCGGACGCCGACGAGCGGGCCGTCACCGAGGCCATGGAGCGCACCGACGTGACCGCGCTGGCCGAGCGGTCCGTGGACGAGCTGTCCGGCGGGCAGCGGCAGCGCGTGTGGATCGCCATGGCGCTCGCGCAGGAGACGGAGCTGCTCCTCCTCGACGAGCCGACCACCTACCTGGACATCGCGCACCAGGTCGAGGTCCTTGACCTGGTACGCCAGTTGAACCACGACCGGGGCCGCACGGTCGCCCTCGTCCTGCACGACCTCAACCAGGCCGCCCGGTACGCCGACCACCTCGTTGCCATGAAGCAGGGCCGGGTGGTCGCGGAGGGCGCCCCCGCGGACGTCGTCACCGCGGAGCTCGTGCGGGACGTCTTCGGCCTGGAGTGCGTGGTCGTCCCCGACCCGGTGACGGGGTCCCCGCTGGTGGTGCCCGCCGCGCCCTGGCAGGCCCCCGCGGAGCGCGAGCCCGCCCCCGGCACCCCCCGCGAGACCCCCCTCGACACCCCCCATCACGCCCCCCACGACGCTTCCCTCGACGAAAGGCCCCCCTCATGACCGCTTCCCCCCGCCGCGCCCGTACCGCCGGCGCGCTCGCCCTGACCGGCGTCCTCGCCCTGCCCGCCCTGGCCGCGTGCGGCTCGTCCGACGACGGCGAGAAGTCCGGCGCGGGCCGCACGCACGTGGTGAGGACCGCCATGGGCGACGTGAAGGTGCCCGTGGCGCCGAAGCGGGTCGTGGTGCTCGACACCGCCGAGCTGGACTCCGCGCTCACGCTCGGCGTGAAGCCGGTCGGCGCCACCCACGCCGACGCCGCCGGCGGCTTCCCCTCCTATCTGCCCGAGGGCGAGCTCAAGGGCGTCAAGGACGTCGGCGAGATGATGAACCCCAACCTGGAGGTCATCGCCGGGCTGAAGCCGGACCTCATCCTCACCTCCAAGGTCCGCCACGGGGCGAAGTACGACGCGCTGAAGAAGATCGCGCCGACCGTCATGACGGAGACCACCGGCTACCCCTGGAAGGAGAACTTCCAGGTGCACGCCGACGCGCTCGGCAGGAAGGCGGAGGCGAAGAAGGCCGTCGCCGCCTACGACGCGCACGTCAAGGAGGTCACCACAGCGGTCGGCGGCCCCGCGAAGGCCAAGGCCACCGAGGTCAACGTGGTGCGCTTCATCGAGGGCGCCGACATCCGCATCTACGGCGAGCAGTCGTACATCGCCACCCTCCTGAAGGACGTGGGTCTCGGCCGGGCGCCCATCGCGAAGAAGGCCAAGGACGGCTTCTCGTACGACGTGAGCCCCGAGAAGATCGACCTCGCCGACACCGACGTCATCTTCCGGTCCACGTACGGCGATCCGAAGAAGGCCAAGCAGACGCAGACCGTGAACAGCGGCCTGTGGAAGAACATGAAGGCCGTCAAGTCCGGCAACGTCCACGCCGTCGACGACGAGCTGTGGATCCAGGGCATCGGCTACACGGCGGCCGACAAGATCCTGGACGAGATGCGGACGCTGCTGACGAAGAAGAAGAAGTAGCGGCACGGGCCCGCCCGTGGCGTGTGGGCGGGCCTGCCCGTGGCGCGTGGGCGAGGCCTGTCCGTGGCACGTGGGCGGGCCTCGCCCGCCGGGCGTGGGCGGGCCCGCGCGTCATCGTGTGGGCCAGCCCGCCGTCGTGTGGGCCAGCCCGTCCGTCCTCGTACGGGCCGGGCCGTCCGCCGGGCGTGGGCGGCCCGTCCGCCGCGCACGGGCGGGTCACTCCGCCGCGCGTCCGTGCGTGCTACTCCGGCCGGGTCCGCTGCGAGCGCCACACGAGGAACAGGGCGGAGGCGACGGCGGCGATCCGCACGATCCACGGCCAGGTCACCTCGATCGCGGCGTTCATCTCCCCCTTGGCGATGGGCTCGCCCCACTTGCCCTGCGCGCGCCCCCACAGCCAGCCGACGCCGCCCGCCACGGCCAGCGCGGGCAGCGCGATCACCGCGGCCTTCTTCTCGGCGGAGCTGAGCTTGCGCGAGAACCAGGCCACGACCCAGCCGCCGCCGAGCGCGAACCAGTTGCCGATCACGGCGCCCACGACGAGCGCGAGGGCGGCGAGGAGCAGGACGGGGTTGGTCAGGGAGCGGACACCGGCGAGGGCGCCGGCCACGGCGGGGGCGGCTTCCACGGCGGGGTCCTGGCCGGGTGCGGCGGCACCGGGGGCGGCGGCACTGCCGGGCGCGGGGGCCCGGTTCTTCCTCGCGTTCAGGAGGCCCTTCGTGAGGGACGGCCGCGGGCCGGGCCGGTGCGGGTCGGTGGCGCCGAGGGTCCTGACGCCCTCCGGGTCCGCGACGGGCGCCGCCCCTTGCGCCCCGGCGATCCCCTTCCGCTGCTCGGCCTCCTCGCCGTCGCCGTCGCGCGGCGGCCGCCTCAGCATCTCCGGGATCTCCACGCCGCCCACGAACCCGGGCACGGCGTCCGCGCCCTCCAGCGGGACGCGCTCCACCCGCCACCAGTCGGGCCGCAGGTCGGCGCCGCCGTCGCCCAGTTCGTCGGTGCCCGCGAGGTGGGGCGGGGCGGGTCGCGGCTCGGGGGCGGGCCGTACCGGTTCGGCGGGCCCCGTGGGCGCGGCCGGGCCGGTCGTCCCGGAGGCCTTGCGCGGGCGGGGCACCGCGAGGCGCGGCACGGCGAGCCGGGGCCGGGGCACGGCGAGGCGGGGGCGCTTCGGCTCGGGCGGGGCGGCGGCGGGCGGGGCGGGCGCCACGGGCTCGCCCGAGGGGTCCGCCGCGGCGCTGACCAGCTCTTCCGGGGTGCCGATGCGGTCCAGGATGCGGCGGACGGCGGCGGGGCTGTCGGCGCCCTTGGCGCGGCGGCGGTCGATCTCGCCGCGCAGGTCGGCGACGAGCCGCATCCGGGCGGCGGACGACAGCTGGCGCTGCTGGGCGAGGTCGCCGACGCGGCTCAAGTAGTCGAAGACGAGCTGGTCGCTCTCGATCCCCACGAAGTACCCTCCGGGGCTGCGGTGTTGAGGTGGGCCCGGACACCGACGGTACCGCGTCCCCGCGAACGGCCGGTGACGTACCGTCAGCGGGGCCGGCCGTCAGCCGTCGGCGAGCTCGGCGACCCCCGTGACGCGGTGCAGCGGGTACGTCCGCACCTCGTCGGCCGTGTGGTCGTACGCCGTGACGAACCCGCCCTCGACCCGGATGGGGGCGATGACGCGCTGGCTGGCGGCGCCGTCGGCGTTGACGTAGCCGATCCAGACGGCCTCCCCGGTGAGGACGGCGGCCTGCATGGTGGCGAGGGTGTCGGCGGACGTGGTGCGCGGCAGGTCGCCGGGCGCCGTGGCGTGGACGGGCTTGCGCGGCGCGGTGGAGGCGAGGTCGCCGGCGCGGATGGCGCGCACGGCGGCGGCCGTGTACGCGCCGAGCCGGTCGTCGGGCAGCGGCGGCCCGTCGGGCACCGGCTCGGGCGGGGTGCGCGGCGGGGTGCGGTGGCTGTGCGCGCGGGTGACGAGGACGTCGCCCTCGGCGCTCTCGGCGGCGGGCGCGAAGCCCATGGCGCGCAGCCCGTCGAGGAGCGCGGCCGGTTCGGCCTGCGCGGCGAGCACGGTGCCCGCGAGGCGCCGCAGCCGCAGCCCCTGGGCCCGCTTGTCGGCGAGGATCTCGTCGAGCACGCCCTCGTCGTCGCAGCGCACGTACGCGGAGGCGGCGCCGACGCGCAGGTGGCCGTGGCGGCGGGCCACGTCGTCGATGAGGTACGTGAGCGGCTGCGGGACGGGCGTACGGGAGTGCGCGGCGAGGAAGGCGTGCAGGTCGGACGCGCTCTGCCCGGCGTCGAGCGCGCGCCGCACCGAGCCCGGCGTGAACCGGTAGACAGTGGCGCCGCCCTTGGACTCGACGTCGGCGAGCACGGCGAGGGCGTCCGCGAGGGGCCGCCTCAGCGGGCCGGGGGCCACGGCGGTGAGGTCGGCCTGGAGGAGGACGTGGTCGAGGGGTTCGGGCAGGAGGGGGGCGAGGAGGCGGGCGGCCTCGTGGACGGCGGTGGCGCGTTCGGCGCGCGTGGCGCGTTCGGCGGGGGCTTCGCCGTCCGGGTGCCCGAGGGGGGTGGCCGGGTGGGCGGGGGCGGAGCCGCCGCGGAGCGGGGCCTGGGCGGAGGTGTCGCCGAGCAGGACCCGGCCGTGGGACGCGAGGGCTCCGCGGCCCGTGACGCCGAGCGACTCCGCCTCCGCCAGGGCCCACCGGGCGAGCTGGGCGCGCAGGTCGGAGGCGCCCCGGCCGGGGGGCCGCTCCCAGCGCAGCCGGGCCAGGACCGACTCGGGCTCGGCGGCGGCGCCGTCGGGCAGCGCGCCCAGGAGGGCCAGCACGCGGTGCCGCACCTCGGGCGCGGCCGAGCGGTCCAGGCCGGGCCCGAGCGCGGACAGGGTGCGGTCCTTCGCGTCGCGGCCGCCGACCAGGCCGGGCGTCCGGGTGGAGGCCAGCCAGGCGGAGGCGAGGCGCGCCCAGCGCTCGGGGGCGGGCAGCTCCAGCCAGGAGTCGTAGGCGGGCGTGGCGGCGTACCGCTCGTCGGGCTCGCCGTCGGCGGCGAGGAGCCCGGCCACGTAGGCCAGTTCGACCCAGAACGCGGCCTGCGGCTCCGGCACGTCCAGGGCGGTGGCGGTCCGCTTCAGGTCCCGTACGCTCAGGCCGCCGGCGCGCAGCACGGCGGGGCCGCCCTCGTCCCAGTCCTTCAGCAGCTCCTCGACGGTGGCCAGCGCGGTGTACGCCTGTCCCGCGGCGGTCGCGTCCACCACCTGGGGGCGGTGCTCGCGGGCGACCGCCACCTCCGGCGGCGTCGGCTCCAGGTCGCGGTGGGCGCGCCCGCCGCGCAGGTGCAGGGCGGCCTCCCGGGGCAGCACGACCGTGCCCGGGGCGGTCGGGAGGAGCAGGCCCCGGTCGAGCAGCCAGCGCAGGTGCGGCGCCGGGTCGGCGGTGACCTGGCCGTAGGGCGGCCCCCACACCAGGCGGGACAGCACCTCCACGGACTCGGCGGGCGCCCCGTCGAGCAGCGCGGACATCCGCCGCGCGTCGGTGAACAGCGCGGTCAGCGACTCCACGGCCGACACCGCGTCGTGCGTGGAGGGCAGGCCCGCGGCCGTGACGAGGCTCTGCACCCGCCCCGGCGACATGCCCGCGGTGGCCTCGGCGACGGTCGGCCCGAGCCCCGTCGGCGAGGGCCGCTGCGGGGCCGGGGCGAGCAGTTCGCGGGCGGTGCGCACCAGCCGCAGCCGGTCGTCGGGGCCCCAGACGAGGGCCTGTTCGCGCAGGGTGGCGAGGGCCCGGTCGAGCGCCGCGCGCGGCGCCTCGGCGAGCAGCCCGGCCAGCTCCTCGTAGGGCGCCGGGTCCGACGCCACCGCCAGGGCCTCCGCGACCTGCTGCGCGAACCGGTCCAGCCGCTCCAGGGCCCGTACGACCGAGGCCCGGGTGCCGGCGCGCGTGGCGAGCTGCGTCAGGTCGTTCGGCACGGGGCTGACGAGGTCGGGCCGGGCCCGCAGCAGCGCGACGAGCCTCGCGTCGTCACTCGCCCGAAGGGCTTCCGCCAGGGAACGAGGCGCATCGGGGGTGCTCATCCTGGCAACGGTAGCCGGTCCCCGCCCCGGGTCCAGGGCCCCACGACCCTGGCGTGGCCCTCACCGGGCGCTCCGCGGGGTGCCGGCGGTGCGGGGTGCCCGGCACGGAGGGGTGCTCGGCGCCGGGGCGGACATGGCCCCTGGCAGCGGACCGGACACGACATCGGCGCCGGGGCGGACGGGGGCGCCAGCACCGGGGGGACGGGCCCCGGCCGGGGGGGGCGGACGCGGGCTCCGGCAGCGGAGGCAGACGCGGACCCCGACAAGGAGGCAGACGGAGCCCCTCCGCGACCGCCCCGACCTGCTCGTCGACGGCCTCCACCCCGGGCCCGAGGGCCACGAGCTCCTCGCCGCGCACCTCGCCGCCGTGGCGGGCTGAGCCCGGCCCGGCCGATCATGGCGTCCCGCCACCGGGGCGCCATGCGGCACACTGGAGAGTTGGCCGAGCGGCCGATCACCAGCGGCCGACCGGCCGCGCCTGCGACGGCCGACCGGCCGGACCTCCTGCGAAAGGGCCCCGAAGACGTGAACGGACCCCTCATCGTCCAGTCGGACAAGACCCTCCTGTTGGAGGTCGACCACGAGCAGGCCGACGCCTGCCGGCGCGCCATCGCCTCGTTCGCCGAGCTGGAGCGCGCCCCCGAGCACATCCACACGTACCGGGTGACGCCGCTCGGGCTGTGGAACGCGCGGGCGGCGGGGCACGACGCGGAGCAGGTCGTGGACGCCCTGGTGGAGTTCTCCCGCTACCCGGTGCCGCACGCGCTGCTCGTCGACGTGGCCGAGACGATGGCCCGGTACGGGCGGCTCACCCTCAGCAAGCACCCGGTGCACGGGCTCGTGCTCACCAGCACCGACCGGCCGGTCCTTGAGGAGATCCTCCGGTCGAAGAAGGTCCAGCCCCTGGTGGGCGCCCGGATCGACCCGGACACCGTGGCCGTGCACCCCTCCGAGCGCGGCCAGATCAAGCAGACGCTGCTGAAGCTGGGCTGGCCCGCCGAGGACCTCGCCGGGTACGTCGACGGCGAGGCCCACGCGATCGACCTGGCCGAGGACGGCTGGGCGCTGCGCCCCTACCAGCGGCAGGCCGTGGAGAACTTCTGGCACGGCGGCAGCGGCGTCGTCGTACTGCCCTGCGGCGCGGGCAAGACCCTCGTCGGCGCCGGTGCCATGGCCGAGGCCAAGGCGACCACGCTCATCCTGGTCACCAACACCGTCTCGGCCCGGCAGTGGAAGCACGAGCTGGTCAGGCGGACGTCCCTGACCGAGGACGAGATCGGCGAGTACAGCGGCACGAAGAAGGAGATCCGGCCGGTCACCATCGCCACGTACCAGGTCCTGACGACGCGGCGGAAGGGGATCTACCCGCACCTGGAGCTGTTCGACTCCCGGGACTGGGGCCTCATCCTCTACGACGAGGTGCACCTGCTGCCCGCGCCCGTCTTCAAGTTCACCGCCGACCTCCAGGCGCGCCGCCGCCTCGGCCTGACCGCCACCCTGGTCCGCGAGGACGGCCGCGAGTCCGACGTGTTCTCGCTCATCGGGCCCAAGCGCTTCGACGCCCCGTGGAAGGAGATCGAGGCGCAGGGCTACATCGCGCCCGCCGACTGCGTGGAGGTGCGCGTCGACCTCACCGACAGCGAGCGGCTCGCGTACGCCACCGCCGAGGCCGAGGAGAAGTACCGCTTCTGCGCGACGACGGCGACCAAGCGGAAGGTCACCGAGGCGATCGTGCGGAAGTTCGCGGGCCAGCAGATCCTCGTCATCGGCCAGTACATCGACCAGCTCGACGAGCTCGGCGAGCACCTGGACGCGCCCGTGATCAAGGGCGAGACGTCGAACGCGCAGCGCGAGAAGCTCTTCGACGCGTTCCGCGAGGGCGAGATCTCCGTCCTCGTCGTCTCCAAGGTCGCGAACTTCTCCATCGACCTGCCCGAGGCGACCGTCGCCATCCAGGTGTCCGGCACCTTCGGGTCCCGGCAGGAGGAGGCCCAGCGGCTCGGCCGCGTGCTGCGCCCCAAGGCCGACGGCCACCAGGCGCACTTCTACTCCGTGGTCGCGCGCGACACCATCGACCAGGACTTCGCGGCCCACCGCCAGCGGTTCCTGGCGGAGCAGGGGTACGCCTACCGCATCATCGACGCGGATTCGCTGCTCGCGGAGTGAGCGGGGCTGTACAGGGGGCTGCGCCCCTCTCCCCCGCTTCTTTCGGCGCTCCGCGCCTCGTCCTCAGACGCCGGACGGGCTGGGAGCGGTCCGGTCGGTGTGCGTCATCGTCAGGAGGGTGAGGGCGTCCGCCGTCGGGGAGCCGGGGTCCGCGGCGTAGGTGACCAGGGTCTGGCCGGGGGCGCCTGCCACCTGGAGTTCCTCGCGGTGGAGGAGGAGGGTGCCGGCGCGGGGGTGGCGCAGCCGCAGCGTGCCGTGGGTGGTCTCGCGCACCTGGTGCTCGGCCCACAGGCGGCGGAAGTCCTCGCTGCGGACGGAGAGTTCGCCGAGGAGCCCGCAGAGCCGGTCGTCGCAGGCGTGGCGGCCCAGGTCCAGGCGCAGCGCCACGACGGTGTCGCGCGCGGCCTCCTCCCAGTCGGCGTACAGCTCGCGCGCGCCCGGGTCGAGGAAGATCCGCCAGGCCACGTTGCGGCGGTCGGCGGGCCCCGCGTCCATGTCGCCGAACAGGGCCCGCGCCAGGGCGTTGGCGGCGAGGACGTCGAGCCGGGGGCCGAGGACGTACGCCGGTACGCCGTCGAGGGCGCGCAGCAGGACGCGGACGCCCTCGCGGACCGGCCGGGGGTCCGGTCCCGGCCGGGCGCCGGGGCCGGGGCCGGAGGAGTGGCGCAGGGCGCGTACCAGGTTGCCGAGGTGGGCGCGCTCGGTGGCGTCGAGCCGCAGCACGCGGGCGACGGCGTCGAGGACGCCGTCCGAGACGTTCTGCGTCCGGCCCTGTTCCAGGCGCGTGTAGTAGTCCATGCTGACCCCGGCGAGCTCGGCCAGCTCCTCCCGGCGCAGCCCGGGCACGCGGCGGCGCCCGCCGAAGGGGCGCACGCCCAGGTCCTCCGGGCGCAGCCGGGCCCGGCGCGTCTTCAGGAAACTGGCGAGTTCGGCGCGGAAGTCCATGGGCTCATTCTCCGCGACGCCGCCCCGGCCGGTCCGGCCCCTCGGCCGGAGCCCCGGTCAGCCTGGTTCTCGCAGACCCAGGGTCGGGCCGAGCCCTGGGTACGGGTGGCCGGGCGGCGCAGAGTCGGACGCGTACCGACCGCGGGACAGCCCGCGCCGACTCCGGGAGACACCGATGACCATTGCCACCACCAGCTCCGACTCCACCGTCCTGCCGCTCGCGGGCCGCGTCGCCGTCGTCACCGGCGCCTCCAGTGGCATCGGGGAGGCCACCGCCCGGCTGCTGGCCGCGCGGGGTGCCCGGGTCGCCCTGCTCGCCCGCCGCGCCGACCGCCTCGCCGGGCACGTCGCCGGGATCGAGGCCGCGGGCGGCACCGCGCTCGCCGTCCCGGCGGACGTGACGGACCCGGCCGCGGTCACGGCCGCCGCCGAGCGGGTACGCGCCGAGTTCGGCCGGGCCGACCTCCTCGTCAACAACGCGGGCCTCGCCCTGCCGGACCACCTCGGCCGGGGCGGCGACACCTGGCGGCGCATGATCGACGTGAACGTCGGCGGAGCCTTCGCCGTCATCGAGGCGTTCGTCCCCGACCTGGTCGCGGCGGCCGCCGAGCGGGGCCACGCCGACCTGGTCACGATCTCCTCCGCCGCCGCGGACACCGTCCTGCCCGGCTTCGGCGGCTACGCCGCGTCCAAGGCGGCCGTGAGCCACCTGCTGCGCAACCTCCGCGCGGAGCTGGCCCCGAAGGACGTACGGGTCACCGCCGTCGAGCCCGGCGCCGTCGACACCGAGCTCCGCGACCACCTCGGCGACCCCGCGCTCACCAGCGCCGTCCAGGAGGCCGTCGCCGCCCTCGGCCCGCTGCCCACGGGCACGGACGTCGCCGAGCTGATCGCCTTCGCCGTCACCCGCCCGCGCCACGTGAGCCTGCCGCGGCTCTCGCTGCTGCCCGCGTACGAGGTCTGAGGCCGGAGGCAGGTCCCGCGGCCGCCGCCGTGAGCAGGAGCAGGAGGCCGAGGAGCGGGTACGGCGCCGCCAGTGGCTGGTGCCACCAGGGCAGGTGGAGGTCGCGGTCGCCCTGGTGCGGGACGAGCCACAGGGTGCGGGCCGTGAACAGGGCCGCCACCGCCGCCGCGAGGCGGTACCGGCGCTCCGCGGCCAGTACCGCGAGCAGCGGCACGCACCACACCCAGTGGTGGGACCAGCTGATCGGTGAGACGAGCAGGGCCGTGCCCGCGGCGAGGAGGACCGCGCGGGCCGGGGTGGCCGCGCGGGCCGCGAGCCACAGCCCGGCCGCCGCGACGGCCGCGGCGGGCAGGAGCCAGGCCGGGCCGGGGTCGGGAGTGTGCAGGACGCGGGCGGCGAGGCCCTGGAGGGACTGGTTGTCGACGATCCACGCCTTGCCGACGCGCTCGGTCTCGTACAGGCGGCGGGTGAAGAAGTCGACGCTGGCGGCGGGCAGGGCGAGCGCGCCGACGAGCACCGTGCCCGCGAGCGCCGCCGTGGCCGTGGCCGCCTCGCGCTGGCGGCGGGCCAGGACGAGGTAGGCGATGAGGAGCGCGGGGGTGAGCTTGATCCCGGCGGCCACGCCGAGGGCGGCGCCCTTGCCCGGAGCGCCGTCGGGCCGGGTCAGGTCCCACAGGACCAGGCAGGCGAGGGCGAGGTTGACCTGTCCGAACAGGACCGTCTGGAAGACCGGTTCGAGCCACAGGAACAGGGCGGTCGCGGCGGGCACGGCCCCGGGCCGCCGGGGCAGGCCCGCACAGGTGAGGGACAGCCGGGTCAGCAGGGCGAGGAGGGCGGTGTTGCCGACGAGGAACGCCGCCTTCAGGACGGGCAGCGGCAGCCAGGCCGCCGGCACGAACAGGAGCGCGGCGAAGGGCGGGTACGTGGCGGGCAGGTCCCACTCGGTGACCGTGAAGCCGTACAGGTCGCGGCCTTCGGCGACGGCCGCTCCCTCGGCGCGATACACGACGGCGTCTGCCATGGGCAGGCCGCGCACGGCGCACAGGGCCGCGAGGGCGGTGCAGGAGAGGGCGAGAAGGAGCCAGGCGCCCACTACGGCGGGCGTGCCGACGGTCACTTGCCGTGAGGACACGGCGCGACCCTAGCGGAGCGGGGGCCCTGCCGGGCCGGGACGTGCGGGGCTCGGCCCTGGCGGGGGCGGGGCTCGACGGGGGGCTCGGTCCGGCGGGGGTGGGGCTCGGCGCGGGCTAGGGCTGTGGTCGGGTGGGGTTGGGCTGGCGGGGCGAGGGGCCGGGTGGGCGCGGCTCGGTAGGCGGGACTGCGGGCCGGTGCGGCCGGGGCGGGCACGCCTTGCTCGCTCGGGCTGCGGCCCGGTACGGCCCGGGTGGGCACGGCTTGCTCGGCGGGACTGTGGCCCGGTGCGGCCGAGGCGGGCGCGGCTCGCTCGGTGGGCTGCGTGCGGCTCGGCGCGGGCGCCGGGTTGAACGCGGCTCGGTCGGTGGGGCTGTGGCCCTGTGGAGCCGGGGTGGGCGTGGCTTGTTCGGTGGTGGGGTCGTGGCCCGGTGCGGGGGGGCCGAAGGTCTTGGTTCGGGGGGAGGGGTCAGCGGCGGTGGACTCCTGCCTCCTCCGCGTACTCCCCGAGGACGACGACGCCGATGACCGCGCCCATGAAGACCTTCGCCGCGCGCAGGGCGTCGCCGACGCGGTGCGGGCGGTGGGCCTCGGTGGCGGCCGGCGTGCCGTCGGCGTGGCGGGACGCGCCGGACGTGGCGGACAGGGACGCGGGGGTGATGACTGCGCTGCTCATGTCTCCATCGTCGTCCTCCACCCCGTCCCGCACATCGGCCTGCGGGTCCAACCACCCGCTCCCCCGGTACGACTCCAGACCGGCGCGCCCTACACCTTCGGATGGAGCGCGCCCCTGAGGGGCGTCTCAGGGATATGTCGGGGTTTACCTCGGGAGGAAGCGGGGGATCGGGCGGCCCGGGCCCTGGGCCCGGGAAGGGCCGGGGGGAAATTCGTTGGTGCCGCCACGGGGTGCTCACTAGGATGCCTCCTTCCCCGCCTCCCTCCCACGGAGCGCCGCCGTCCGGTCGGAAACCGGCGGCCCTCAGCCACGCACCGCGTACGTCCCGCACCGGAGGCAGCCCCGTGAACGCCGCACCCGCCGACCCCCTCGCCCGCGAGCGGGCCCACCTCACCGCGTCCCGCGCCGCGCTGCGCGCCATGCGCGAGGACGTCGAGGCCCTGGACATCAAGGACGTCACCGCGAACTGGGTCAACGCCGAGGTCCTGCGCGGACAGATCGACGAGCGGATCAAGGCCCTGGCGGACCTCGCGCACACGCCGCTGTTCTTCGGCCGCCTCGACTACCTGTACGCGCCGGGCGCGGAGGAGGCCGAGGGCGCGGACGGCGAGACGTTCTACATCGGGCGGCGGCACGTGCACGACGCCGCGGGCGACCCCATGGTCGTCGACTGGCGCGCGCCCGTCTCGCAGCCCTTCTACCGGGCCTCCAAGAAGGACCCGATGGACGTCGCGCTGCGCCGCCGCTTCGGGTACACGGGCGGCGACCTCACCGCGTACGAGGACGAGCACCTCACCGACCCGGCCGAGGCCGAGCAGGTCAGCAAGCTGCTCCAGCAGGAGATCGAACGGCCGCGCGTGGGCCCGATGCGGGACATCGTGGCGACGATCCAGCCGGAGCAGGACGAGATCGTCCGCAGCGGGCTCGCCGGGTCGGTGTGCGTGCAGGGCGGCCCGGGCACCGGCAAGACGGCGGTCGGCCTGCACCGCGTCGCGTACCTCCTCTACGCCCACCGCGAGCGGCTCGCCCGCACCGGGACGCTCGTCATCGGGCCGAACCGTTCCTTCCTCCACTACATCGAGCAGGTGCTGCCCGCCCTCGGCGAGCTGGAGGTGAAGCAGGCGACGGTCGACGACCTCGTCGCGCACGTGGAGGTGCGGGGCGCGGACGACACCGCGGCCGCCGTCGTCAAGGGCGACGCCCGCATGGCCGAGGTGCTGCGGCGCGCCGTCCGCTCGCACGTCACGCCGCCCACCGAGGGCGTCGTGGTCGTACGGGGCTCGCGGCGCTGGCGCGTACCGTCGTACGAAGTGGAGGAGATCGTACGGGAGTTGCTGGACCGCGACATGCGGTACGGGGCCGCGCGCGAGGCGCTGCCGCAGCGGATCGCGCACGCCGTGCTCGTGCGGATGGAGCAGGCCGGGGAGGCCCCCGACGACCGTGTGCAGGACGCGGTGGCCCGCAACCCGGCGGTGAAGGCGGCCGTCAAGGCGATCTGGCCGCCGGTGGACCCGGCGAAGCTGGTGCACCGGCTGCTGTCCGACGCGGAGTTCCTCGCCGCGCACGCGGCGGGTGTCCTCACGGAGGAGGAGCAGAAGGCGATCCTGTGGGCGAAGCCCCCGCGGACGGCGAAGAGCGCCAAGTGGTCCGCGGCGGACGCCGTGCTGGTCGACGAGGCCGCGGACCTGGTGGCCCGCACCCACTCCCTCGGCCACGTGGTCCTCGACGAGGCGCAGGACCTGTCGCCCATGCAGTACCGCGCGGTGGGCCGCCGCTGCACGACCGGCTCGGTCACCGTCCTCGGCGACCTCGCCCAGGGCACCACGCCCTGGGCGACCCGGAGCTGGGCCGAGGCGCTCGGCCACCTGGGCAAGGCGGACGCGGCGGTGGAGGAGCTGACCGCGGGTTTCCGCGTGCCGCGCGAGGTCATCGCGTACGCGTCCCGGCTGCTGCCGGCGATCGCGCCCGGTCTGACGGCGGTGGAGTCGGTGCGGCAGTCGCCCGGGGCGCTGGTGGTGCGCGAAGCCGGCGGGGCCGGCGGGGGCGGCGGGGGCGGGGCGGAGGCCTTGGTCGCGGCGGTGCTCGACGCGTGCGCCGCGTCGCTGCGGCGGGAGGGGTCGGTCGGGCTCATCGCGGCGGACGCGCGGGTGCCGGTGCTGGCGGCGGCGCTGGACGCGGCGGGCGTCGCGTACCTCGCCCCGGGCGAGGAGACCACCCCCGACGTCCGGCTCACGCTGGTGCCGGCCTCGTTGGCCAAGGGGCTCGAGTACGACTACGTGGTACTGGACGAGCCTGCTGCCGTGGTGGGGGGCGAGCCCGATGAGCGCACCGGGCTGCGCCGCCTGTACGTGGCCCTGACCCGGGCGGTGTCCGGCCTCACCGTCCTGCACTCGGCACCGCTGCCGGAGCCTCTGCGGTGAACCGGGGCCGCGGCCGCGGCCGCGCGGGGCGGGGGCTTTCCCCCCACCCGCCCGTGACGGCCCCTCGCCGGGGTGGGGCGGCTTGGCTCTGGCCGTGCGCAATGGCTGAGCGCCGCTCCGGCGAAACCTTTCCCACCCACCCGCCCGTACAGCCCCACCCCAAGCCGCAGCCCATCCCTCGACGCGCGACCCCCCACCACACCCCAGCCACCGCCTTGGCGACTCCTTTCCCACCCACCCACCCGTAACTCCCCAGCGACACCCCCAGGCGAAAACAGGCGGGCGGGTGGGAGAAACCGCCCCACTGGGCAAGCCCTCCCCCGCCCCCGCCACAAAGCAGTCGCCCGCAGGCAAACGGCAAAGTCTCCAGGCCATCAACCCATCAACCCGAAGTTCGCCCCCCTCGCCACCCCAACGGGCGGGCGGGGGAAGGGTTCGCAAGGAAACCCCACCCGCACCTGCCCCCCCAACCCCCAAGACAGAACGGGCGAGCAGGTGGAAAGGTCCAGGGACCACCAGCTCCAAGCCCAACACCATCCGAACGGGAGAGCCCCTGCCCGCACCTCACCGACAGGGCAGGAACGGGCGGGCGGGTAGGAAAGGTCTTCGGGACACCAAGCCCGAGCGCCATCACCACCGCCCCACCAAGAAGGCCCCACCCGCACCAGCCCCCAGGGCAGACACGGGCGGGCGGGTGGGAAAGGCCTCCGGGACACCAAGCCCGAGCGCCATCACCACCGCCCCGCCAAGAAGGCCCCACCCGCACCGGACTCCAGGGCAGACACGGGCGGGCGGGCGGGATAGGTCTCCAGGACACCAAGCCCGAGCGCCATCGCCACCGCCCCGCCGAGGCGCCCATACCCGCACCAGCCCCCAGGGCAGGAACGGGCGGGTGGGTGGGAAAGGTCTTCGGGACACCAGGCCCGAGCGCCATCGCCACCGCCCCGCCGAGGCGCCCATACCCGCACCAGCCCCCAGGGCAGGAACGGGCGGGGGGGTGGGAAAGAGGCCCTATCCGCACCGGACTCCAGGGCAGGCACGGGCGGGTGGGAAAGAGGCCCTACCCGCACCGGACTCCAGGGCAGGAACGGGCGGGCGGGTGGGCGGGAGGCAAGGCCTAGTGGGTGTCCAGGGCGGTGCGCCAGGTGGCCACTGCTTCGGTTGAGAGCGGCCCGCCCCAGCCCTGGGGCCGAGCGGCCCCGCCGATGTGGAAGGCCCTGAGGCCGGCCCCCCGCAGCCGCGGCAGATGCTCGAGCCGCAGCCCCCCGCCCACAAGCACGGTGGGCCCGTACCCCGGCTCCCCGCCCCGCGCGGCCTCGGCGACCAGCGTGGGCAGCCCCTCGTCGACCCCGCCCGCGGCCCCCGCCGTGAGGTACGTGTCGAGGCCGGGCAGGTCCGCGAGCTGCTTGCGCAGGGCGTCGCGGTCGGCGGCCCGGTCGATGGCCCGGTGGAAGGTCCAGCGGCACCCGTCGAGCGCGTCGACGACGGCCTCGACGGCACCCATGTCGGCCGCGCCCGTCTCGTCGAGGAAGCCGAGCACGAACTCGTCGGCGCCCTCGGCCCGCAGCTCCCGCGCCCGGCGTACCAGCTCGGCGACGTCGCCCGCGGCGAAGCCGTCGGCGAGGCGCAGCATCACGCGCAGCGGGATGTCCACGGCGGCGCGGATCGCGGCGAAGTCCGCGCGGGACGGCGTGAGGCCGTCGGCGGCCATGTCGGTGACCAGTTCGAGGCGGTCCGCCCCTCCGGCCTGGGCCGCGACGGCGTCCTCGGCGTCGAGGGCGATCACCTCCAGGAGTGCGCGCTTGCTCATGGGTGCCTTCCTTCGGGCCTGTGGGGGCGTACCGGCGGCGACGTTCACCTCGGCGGCGACCACAGAAACACAGGTCTAGTCCAATTACCAGAGTACGCGCGGACCACCCCGGCGCGCGCCCGCCGACCGGGGGCGCGCACCGGGGTGATCAGGCCATGCGGGCCGGGACGCGTCAGCTCAGTGGCTGGAAACCGCGCAGCCGCAGGCTGTTGCCGACCACGAAGACCGAGGAGAAGGCCATGGCGGCGCCCGCGATCATCGGGTTGAGCAGTCCGGCGGCGGCGAGCGGCAGCGCGGCCACGTTGTAGGCGAAGGCCCAGAACAGGTTGGACTTGATGGTGCCGAGGGTCCTGCGGGAGAGGCGGATCGCGTCGGCGGCGGCGCGCAGGTCGCCGCGGACCAGCGTGAGGTCGCCGGCCTCGATGGCGGCGTCGGTGCCCGTGCCCATCGCGAGCCCCAGGTCGGCCTGGGCGAGGGCGGCCGCGTCGTTGACGCCGTCGCCGACCATGGCCACCGAGCGGCCCTCCGCCTGGAGCCGCTTGACGACGTCGACCTTGTCCTGCGGCAGGACCTCGGCGACGACGTGCTCGGGCGCGATGCCGACCTCGGCGGCGACGGACTCGGCGACGGCGCGGTTGTCGCCGGTCAGCAGCATCGGCGTGAGGCCGAGGGCGCGCAGCCGGCGGACGGCCTCGGCGCTGGTCTCCTTCACGGCGTCGGCGACCTCGAGGATGGCCCGCGCCTCGCCGTCCCAGGCGACGGCGACGGCGGTACGGCCCGCCGCCTCGGCGTCCTCCTTGGCCCGCTTGAGCCCGGCGGGGAGCTCCATGGCCCAGTCGGCGAGCAGTTGCTCGCGGCCGACGAGCACCGCGTGCCCCTCGACGACGCCCTGGACGCCGAGCCCGGCGACGTTCGCGAAGTCCTCCGGCGTGGGCAGCGGGCCCGCCTCGGCGGCGGCCCCGGAGGCGACGGCCTGGGCGATGGGGTGTTCGGAGGCGTGCTCCAGGGCGCCCGCGAGCCGCAGGACGTCGGCCTTGTCCGTGCCCTCGGCGGTGTGTGTGGCCAGCAGGGTCATCCTGCCGGTGGTCACGGTGCCGGTCTTGTCCAGGACGACGGTGTCGACGCGGTGGGTGGACTCCAGGACTTCCGGGCCCTTGATGAGGATGCCGAGCTGGGCGCCGCGCCCGGTGCCGACCATGAGGGCGGTCGGGGTGGCGAGGCCGAGCGCACAGGGGCAGGCGATGATCAGTACGGCGACGGCGGCGGTGAACGCGGCGGTGAGCCCCGCGCCGTTGCCGAGCCAGAAGCCGAGCGTGGCGACGGCGAGCGCGATGACGACGGGTACGAAGATGCCGGAGACGCGGTCGGCGAGGCGCTGGGCGGCGGCCTTGCCGTTCTGGGCGTCCTCGACGAGCTTGGCCATGCGGGCGAGCTGGGTGTCGGCGCCGACGCGGGTGGCCTCGACGACGAGCCGCCCGCCGGCGTTGAGGGTCGCGCCGGTGACGGTGTCGCCCTGGCGGACCTCCACGGGTACGGACTCGCCGGTGAGCATGGAGGCGTCGACGGCGGAGGCGCCCTCGACCACGCGCCCGTCGGTGGCGATCTTCTCGCCGGGCCGGACGACGAAGAGGTCGCCGACGACCAACTCACTGACTAGAACGTTCTTTTCAGCGCCGTCCCGTACGACGGTGACGTCCTTGGCGCCCAGCTCGAGGAGCGCCCGCAGCGCGGCCCCGGCCTTCCGCTTCGACCGGGCCTCGAAGTACCGCCCGGCGAGGATGAACGCGGTGACCCCGGCCGCGGCCTCCAGGTAGATGTTCCCTGCGCCGTCGGTGCGCTCGACGGTCAGCTCGAAGGCGTGCGTCATGCCCGGCTCGCCCGCCGAGCCGAAGAACAGCGCCCACAGCGACCACAGGAACGCCGCCGACGTGCCGACGGAGATCAGCGTGTCCATGGTGGCCGCGCCGTGCCGCGCGTTCGTGACCGCCGCCCTGTGGAACGGCCAGGCGGCGTACGTCACCACGGGCGCGGCCAGGGTCAGGGACAGCCACTGCCAGTACTCGAACTGGAGCGCCGGGACCATCGCCATGGCGATGACCGGCACGGACAGCAGCACGGCGGTGACCAGCCGCTGCCGCAGCGGCCGCAGCTCGTCGTCGCCCCCGTCCCCGCCGCCGTCCGCGGCCCCCGGATCGTCGGGCCCGGTACGGGGTGGAGCGGGTTCCTGCGCGGTGTACCCGGTGGCCTCCACGGTGGCGATCAGGTCGGCGACGGCGACGCCGTCCCCGTCGAAGCTCACCTTCGCCTTCTCGGTGGCGTAGTTGACGGTCGCCTCGACGCCGTCCATGCGGTTCAGCTTCTTCTCGATGCGCGCCGCACACGAGGCACAGGTCATGCCGCCGATGGAGAGTTCGACCTCGGTGATGGTGGACATGTCTTCCGCTCCTCGCGATGGCGTGCCGTTCACACGATCCTTTATACCCCCAGGGGGTATCAGGAGCAAGCGCAGATCCGCTCGAAGATCCCTCTTCGGATCCCGCTTGACCAAATACCCCCAGGGGGTACCCTCAATGCCAGTGGGATCCGCCGACGGATCGCGCCCACCCCGTCCCGCACCCCCTCCCCGAGGAGCACCGACGCCATGAACACCGGACTGAAGATCACCGCCTTCGCCGCGGCCGTCGCGGCGACGTTCGGCACCGCGTACGCGGTGGGCACGAGCGTCGACGCCGTGGACACACCGCCGGCGCACAGCGACACGGCCCACACCGGGGACAGGGCGGAGAACCCGAGGGCGGACGAGAGGAAGGACGGGGGTGACCACCGGGACGACACCCCCGGCGGCCTCCAGATCGCGTCCAGCGGCTACGAGCTGGACCTGCGGACCCCGCGCGCCACCGCGGGCGACCGCACCGACCTGCGCTTCCGCATCGTGAAGTCCGGCACGGGCCGCGCCGTCACGGCGTACACGCGGGACCACGGCAAGGACCTGCACCTGATCGTCGCCTCACGCGACCTGACGACGTACCGCCATCTGCACCCCGCCCGCGCCGCCGACGGCACCTGGTCGGTCCCGGCGACGCTGCCGAAGGCCGGGGACTACCGCGTCTTCGCGGACTTCCGCCCCGAGCGGGCGCAGGAGAAGGTGACGCTGGGCGCGGACCTGGCGGTCACCGGGGAGTACGCCCCCGCGGCCCCGCCCCGGCCCGCCTCCACGGCGAAGCTCCCGGACGGCTACGAGGTGCGCCTCGACGGCGCGCTGACGCCCGGGACCCCGGGCGAGCTGCGGCTGCGCATGACGCGCGACGGCCGGCCCGTCACCGACCTCCAGCCGTACCTGGGCGCGTACGGCCACCTGGTCGCCCTGCGCGCCGGGGACCTCGCCTACCTCCACGTCCACCCGTCCGGCGAGCCCGGCGACGGCGGGACGGAGCCCGGCCCCGAGGTGCGCTTCACGGCGACGGCGCCGAGCGCGGGCACGTACCGGCTGTTCCTGGACTTCCGCCACGAGGGCGAGGTCCGCACGGCGGCGTTCACCGTACGGGCGACCGGGGCCGGGCACCCCGCCTCCGGCGACCACACCGAAACGGACGGCCACGCGCACTGACCCCCCGGGCCCACACCTGGCCCACACCTGGCCCGCGCCCGGTCCGCCTCCGGCCCGCGCCCGGCCCGCGCTCAGCCGAAGAGGTTCAGCTCGCCCTCCGCCGCGCCCGCGAGCTCGAAGTCCGCGTCTCCCAGCGGGCGGCCCGCGTACAGCCGGACCAGCGTCGGGGCGTCCCCGATGTACCGCGCGGGCGGGCGGCTGCCGTCGCCGACGCCGAGGATCAGCGGCTCGTCCAGGCCGTCGACGTCGGCGTGCAGGGGCAGCGCCGCGCACTGCCTGCTGAACTCCGCGAGCAGCGGCAGCGCGTCCGCCAGGCCCGCGCCGCCGTACGCGCCGGGCAGCCCCCACGCGTCCCGTACGTCGCCGGCGTGCACCCACTCACCGAGCGCCACACCGTCGAACAGCCCCTCGGCGGCCGTGATGGCGGCACCCGCGTCGGTCATGCCCCGCTCCAGCTCGTCCACGATGCGGGAGACGGGCCAGTCGGCCCGTTCGGCGATGTCCCGGTCGTTGCCCGCCGCCGTGAACGCGCCATCCTCGAACCGGTTCTCGATCACGCGCGTCAGCGCGGCGGAACAGTGGGCGAGCACGTCGCGCACCGTCCACCCCGGGCAGCAGGTGTCCGCCGCGAACGCGCCGTCCTCGGCGGCGCGCAGGAGGGGGATGAGGGCGTCCCGTTCGGTACGGAGGAGCCGCCCGGGCCGCGCGGGGTCGTACGCCCTGCCGGGCGTAGCAGCATCACTCGTCATACCCGCCACCCAACCGGCCCACCCCCGACTTTGGCAACGCCTCCCCCCGCCGTCGCCTACCGGAGCGCTCCCCACCCACCCACCCTTCCATCGGCCTAGCGGCCTCGTCCTCAAACGCCGGACGGGCTGGATCCGTCCCGCGTCCCACCGCTTTCGGCTGCCGGTGGTCCACCGCTCCGCGGCGGATGTTCCCGGGCGGACCGCCGACGACGGCGAGACGGGGGCATTCCAGCCCGTCCGGCGATTGAGGACGAGGCGCGGAGCGCCAAAGAAAGGGGGAAAGGGGCGGAGCCCCAGACGAGAAGGGCGGGGGCCCGGGGGCGGCAGCCACCGGTTTCGGGAAGGGGTGGGGCTGGGGCGCACCCGCGAGGCCCCCGCATAGGGTCACCCCATGCCCCAGCCCCAGCCCCACACCCCCCTCCACCCCGACCTCCGCACCCGCTGGACCACCACCCTCCAAGCCGCCCGCCGCGAAGGCGAGGGCACCCGCCGCGAAGGCGAAGCCGCCCGCCGCGAAGGCGAAGGCACGACCGAGGGCGCAACCGCGCACACAACCGCCGCCCCCGACCCCACCCCCTACGCCGACAACCTCCTCACCCGCTGGTCAGAACCCCACCGCCGCTACCACACCCTCACCCACCTCACCACCGTCCTCGACCACATCGACACCCTCGAACAGCACGCGGACACCCCGCACTTGGTACGGCTGGCGGCCTGGTTCCACGACGCCGTCTACGCCCCGGACCGCTCCGAGAACGAGGAGCGCAGCGCCCGCCTCGCCGAGCGCGCCCTCCCCGAGGCGGGCCTGACCGCCGAGGCCACGGCGGAGGTGGCCCGCCTGGTGCGCCTGACCGTCACCCACGACCCCGCCGACGGCGACCGCAACGGCGAGGTTTTGTGCGACGCCGACCTGGCGATCCTCGCCGCGCCCCCGGACGCGTACGCGGCCTACGCCGCGGCGGTCCGCGAGGAGTACGCCTTCGTCCCCGACGACGTCTTCCGCCCCGGCCGCGCCGACGTGCTGCGCCAACTCCTCGCCCTGCCCCGCCTGTTCCGCACGCCGCACGGCACCGCGCTCTGGGAGGCCCCGGCCCGGGAAAACCTGTCGGCCGAGCTGACCCTGCTGACGTAGCCTCGGCCCATGCTGAGCATGGGTGGCGACGAGATCGACGAGGCGGTGGCGCACGCGGGACGGGCGCTGCGCGCGGTGGCGACGGAGGAGTACGACTGGACGGTCCCGGCGGGCGGCCTGGAGTGGAGCTGCCTGACGACGGCGGAGCACGTGGTCAGCGACTTCACCGCGTACGCGGCGCAGCTCACGGGCCGGGCGAAGGACACGTACGTCCCGATCGACATCCGCCTGGAGGCGGGGACGGGTCCGCTGGCGGCGGTGCACGCCGTCGAGGCGTCGGGCGGCCTGCTGGCGGCGGTGGTGCGGACCGTGCCGCGCGGGGCGCGGGGCTACCACCCGTTCCCGCACGGCAGCGCGGACGCGCGCGGCTTCGCGGCCATGGGCATCGTGGAGCTGCTGCTGCACACGTACGACGTGCTGCGGGCCTTCGACGTGGCGTACGAGCCGCCGCGGCACCTGTGCGAGGCGCTGCTGGCCTGGCAGTTCCCGCACGTGCCGCCCGCGCGGGACGGCGCCTCGCACTGGGAGACCCTGCTGTGGGCGACCGGCCGGGGCACGCTGCCGGGCCGGGCCCGCCTGGAGCGCTGGCGCTGGCACAACCAGGTCCATCTGGCCGCGGAGCGCGTCGAGCTGCTGGAGATCGCGCCGCCCGCGGCGGCGGACCTGGCGGCGGGCGGCACCGGCGGCTTCGACTGGATCGAGGGCGGCCCCTGCGACGGTACGCGGGTGGGCGCCGGCCACGTCGCGAAGGCGTACGAGGCGGGCACGCACCGCCCCGAGTGGGGTTCGTACGCGGTGGTGCGCTCCGCCGACCAGCGGGCGATCGGCGCCATGGGCTTCCATGGCGCCCCCGACGAGGAGGGCTGGGCGGAGGTCGGCTACGACCTGGTCCCGGCGGCCCGCGGCGAGGGCTACGCCACCGAGGCCCTGCGCACCCTGTCGTCCTGGGCCCTCACCCTCCCCGGCGTCACGGGCCTGCGCGCGGTGGTCGACGAGGGCAACACGGCCTCGGAGGCGGTCCTCACCAGGTCCGGCTTCACTCGGGCCGCGGACCGCGGCCCTCAGCGGTCATACGAGAGGCAGGCGAAGGTTTCCAGCCCGTCCGGCGTTTGAGGACGAGGCCGAAGGCCGATCAGCGGGGTCCAGGGGCGGCAGCCCCTGGTTTCGGGAAGGGGCGGGCCTGGGGCGCACCCGCGAGGCTAAGCCCCGCGCCCCTTCCGCCGCCGCAACCCCGCCGCCGTAAGCCTCCGCACCAACTCCCGCGACCCCACCTCCACAGCCCCCGCCCCCACCGCGTCCGCGTACCGCTCCGCCGGCACGTCGTAGTGGTCGCGGTCGAAGGCCCGCGCGGGCGCCCCGATGCACGCGGCGAAGGCGTGCAGCTCCTCGTACGAGACGTCGCTGACCAGGTGGGACCAGAGCCGCCCGTGCCCCGGCCAGGTGGGCGGGTCGATGTAGAGCGTCACGTCAGGCCGCCCACCGGCGCCACGACGACGCCGGCCTTGCCGCACACCCAGTGCGGGTCGGGCCCCAGCTCGGGCTCGACGTCCAGGGCGTGCGGCTCGCCCGACCCGCACACCGGGCACAGCGGCCACCGCCCGTACCGCTCCAGGATCTTGTCCTGTACGTCCTGCGCGACGAGCCCGGCGACGTACGCGGCGCCCTCGGGCCACTGCTCGACCCACCAGCGGCGGTGCGCCACGGCCTCCTCGACGAAGGAGACGACGTCGGCCCGCGCGACCTCGCGCGCGGCGAGGTCGGCGAGGACCAGGGCCCGGGCCGCGTGCAACGCCTGCTCCAGAGGGTCAATCGTGTCCATGCAGCCATTGTCGCCCCGTACGTCACGGACCGGCCGCCGGAGAGCGCCCGTGGCGGCGGGGCGAAGGCCCCGCACCACCCTTGACCCCGCCGCCCGGCTGAAAATACCTTCCAGAGGTGACCTCTGACGTGAAGGAAATTTTCGCGGGAGGCGCCCCGCCCGCCCCCGCCGCCCTCGCGGCCAAGGTGCGCACGCTGGCGCCGTCGATGACGCGGTCCATGCAGCGCGTCGCCGAGGCGGTCGCGGGCGACCCGGCGGGCTGCGCCGCCCTCACGGTCACCGGCCTCGCCGAGCTCACCGGCACCAGCGAGGCGACGGTCGTGCGCACGGCCCGTCTGCTCGGCTACCCGGGCTACCGCGACCTGCGGCTCGCCCTCGCGGGCCTGGCCGCCCAGCAGCAGTCGGGCCGGGCGCCCGCCGTGACGGCGGACATCGCCGTGGACGACCCGATCGCGGACGTCGTCGCCAAGCTGGCGTACGACGAGCAGCAGACCCTCGCCGACACGGCCGCCGGGCTCGACACCGTGCAGCTCGGGGCGGCCGTCGCCGCGCTGGCCGCCGCGCGCCGTACGGAGATCTACGGCGTGGCCGCCTCCGGCCTGGTCGCCCAGGACCTGGCGCAGAAGCTGCTGCGCATCGGCCACGTGGCGCACGCGCACTCCGACCCGCACCTGGCGGTCACGAACGCCGTGACGCTCCGGGCCAAGGACGTGGCGATCGCGATCACCCACTCCGGTTCGACCGGCGACGTGATCGAGCCGCTGCGGGTGGCCTTCGAGCACGGCGCCACGACGATCGCCGTGACCGGGCGCCCCGACGGCCTGGTCTCCGCCTACGCCGACCACATACTGACCACGTCCACGGCCCGCGAGAGCGAGCTGCGGCCCGCCGCGATGTCGTCCCGGACGAGCCAACTGCTCGTCGTGGACTGCCTGTTCGTGGGGGTGGCGCAGCGGACGTATGAGACGGCGGCGCCCGCCCTCGCCGCGTCGTACGAGGCCCTGGCGCACCGGCACCGCAACGGCTGAGCCCCGCCCGCGCCCCGCTTCACGCCCGCCCGCCCGCGAACGCCGGACGCGGGCGGGGCCGAGCCCCCGTCCACCCCTTCCATCCCGAGAGAGCCGCTGTTCCCATGACCTCCACCTCCGACGGCCACCACGACCTGCGGGCGCAGCTCGCCGCCCTCACCACCGAGGCCTTCCGGCCCGAGCTCGCCGAGATCGACCGGCTGCCCACCCTGGAGATCGCGCGGATCATGAACGGCGAGGACGCCTCCGTGCCGACCGCCGTCGCCGCGCAGCTCCCCCGCATCGCCGCCGCCATCGACGCCACCGCCGAGCGCATGGCCCGGGGCGGCCGCCTGGTCTACGCGGGCGCGGGCACGGCCGGGCGCCTCGGCGTGCTCGACGCGTCCGAGTGCCCGCCGACGTTCAACACCGGCCCCGGCGACGTGATCGGCCTGATCGCGGGCGGCCCCCCGGCCCTGGTCACGGCCGTCGAGGGCGCCGAGGACAGCGCGGCGCTGGCCGCCGAGGACCTGGAGGCGCTGGCCCTCACCCCCGACGACACGGTGGTGGGCGTCTCGGCGTCGGGCCGCACCCCGTACGCGATCGGCGCGGTCGAGTACGCCCGCGCCCGCCTGGCCCTGACGATCGGCCTGTCCTGCAACGCGGACAGCGCGCTGGCGGCGGCCGCCGAGCACGGCATCGAGGTCGTCGTCGGCCCCGAACTCCTCACCGGCTCCACCCGCCTGAAGGCGGGCACGGCGCAGAAGCTCGTCCTCAACATGATCTCGACGATCACGATGATCCGCCTGGGCAAGACGTACGGGAACCTCATGGTCGACGTCCGCGCCTCCAACGAGAAGCTGCGGGCCCGCTCCCGCCACATCGTCGCCCTGGCGACGGGCGCCCCCGACGACGAGATCGAGCGCGCCCTCGCTACCACGGACGGCGAGGTGAAGCACGCGATCCTCACGATTCTCGGCCAGGTCGACGGCCCCACCGCGGCCCGGCTGCTCGCCGAGTCGAACGGCCATCTGCGCGCGGCCCTCACGGCGGCGAACCAGGGCGCTTGACGCAAGAGCACCTTTCCGGTCATGTGCGAATTTCTTCGGACGTGACGTGATTGGCGCGAATCACGACTTCCCACCCTCACTCCCCGTATCGATGATGTCACTGCACGTCATGGCCATGGCGTGCGTACGGAATCGTCCAGGGAGGGGACCCCATGTCCGAAGAGAAGCCGCCGAGCGAGGAGCAGGTCCGGGAAGCGCTGCGGGCGGCGCCCCCGCTCACGCTCGGCTCGGGCCCCGTGGAGCCCGTCACCACCGCCGCGCCCGAGCCCAGCGAGGTGTGGCCGCTGCCCCTGGGCACGGCCTGGGTGTACTACAGCGAGGGAAGCAGCTGCCTGACCCATCCCGTGATCCTGGCGGACGGCTTCAACTCCGGCCCCAGCAGCCTGAACGACTCCTGGGACTACCTCGACCGCCGCGACTACGCGTTCCTCACCGCCCTGCGGCAGCGCGGCCGGGACGTGATCCTGGTGGGCTTCAACGAGCGCAGCGCCTCGATCCTGGACAACGCGGACGCGGTGGAGGCCGCCGTCATGCGGGCCGTCGCCTCACGCCTGGGCGACGCGCGCCTGACCGTCGGCGGCTTCAGCATGGGCGGGCTCGTCACCCGCTACGCGCTCGCCCGCATGGAGAGCCGGCGCATCGACCACCAGACCGCCCTGTACGTCTCGTACGACAGCCCGCACCGCGGCGCCTGGATCCCCATCGCGCTGCAGTCCTTCGCGCACTACATCCGCAAGCTCAACAGCGCCTTCTCCGACCAGATGAACAGCCCGGCGGCGCAGCAGCTCCTGTGGCAGCACATCGCCGAGTGGCAGGACCAGCCCGCGACGAGCAAGCTGCGCACCGAGTTCCTCAGCGCGCTCCAGCAGGTCGGCGACTGGCCGCGCATCCCCCGCCTCATCGGCGTCGCCAACGGCGTCGCCGACGGCACCGGCAACGGTGTGCGGCCGGGCGAGCTCGCCTTCGAGGGCAAGGGCCTGTCCGTACTCGGCAGCAAGCTGTTCACGCAGTCACCCGGCGACCGGCAGCTCGTCGCCAACCTGCGCGTGGTGACCCCGCCGCCCGCCAAGGAGGTCCACACCTCCGGCCTGCCCGGTATCGACGGCGCCCCCGGCGGCACCCTGAACAGCTTCGAGATCCTCGCGAACCGCTTCAACGCGCTGCCCCCGCTCCTCGGCTTCCGGTCCGCGGCGCCCATCCCGTCCCACAGCTTCGTGCCCGCCGTGAGCGCGGTCGCCGTCCGCGACCTCGACTCCGACGACAACCTGTACGTCGGCATCGACTCCCTCTCCCCCGAGGAGTCCGAGCTCGACGACTTCCGGTGCGCCTCCCGCAACGAGGGCCACACCCGCATCACCGAGGAACTCTGCACCTGGATCATGGACCGGCTGCCCTACTGACGGACCTCCACGCGGCGGCGGCCCCCCGGCGGGGCCGCCGCCGCGTCGGCTTGCCGCGTCGGTCTGTCGCATCGGCCCACCGCACCGGCCGGGCCCCGAAGGAGCAAACCGGGCCCGGCACCGGTGCGTGAACCAGCCATTCGCGGCGTAAGCGGACGCCACCATTCACTCTTCTGTTTCCGCACGTACACACAATCTTTACGCAGACCTCCACGGATTCATCTCCATGGCGACGCCGTTCCGTTTGCCGTGCTCTTCAAGCCAACAGCCGCCCAGCCGCCGTAATTTACGGCAGCGAAAGGTCCAGACCCTGCCTACGGTGATCCGGCACTTAGCAAGAGCGAAGCATGGCCGCCGCGAGCTGCGGCGAGGAACGACTGTGGGGACCTTTCGAGAAGAAAGTGGTAGTTCTGCATGCCTCTATCGTCACGCTTCACACGAGTGGCTGTCATGGCCACGACCATGGTGTCGGCCGTAGCGGCCGCGCCGTACGCGATCGCGTCGGACGCGCCCGAGGTGCGCGTTTCCCGGTACGCCGACCGGACGACGGCGGCCGTCGCCCAGGCCGACCGCCAGGCGGTCGAGGCCGCCGCGACCGTGTGCGGGGCCGGTTACACGCTGCGCAAGGCCGTCCCTCTGCCGGTGGGGGACCACCCCGACGAGCGCCTGGGGACGTTGTTCGCCTATGAGAAGGGCAGCAACGGCTGCCTGATCCTCGACAACAACGTCGGAAGCAAGCAGTACATGTATCTGAAGGTGTGCAAGGTCGGCGGCGGAAGCTGTGACACCGACTCCGGCAACTTCACCGACTACGCCGGCCCGGTGCGCGTATCGAGCTTCTCGTGCGCCCCGGTCACGGCCAAGATGGCGAGCACCTCCAGCAGCACCCCGTACATCAACTACAAGTCCGAGTACGTCTACCCCTGCGGGTAGACCGCCGGTCTCCCCCGAAGGAGACCGATGTCCGCGCGCGCCGCGCACACCGCCACGTGCGCGGCCGCGCGCGAGCCGGGCCCGCTTCCGCCGAAGGCCGTTGGAGCGCCCGCCCGTTGCCCGTGGCCCCACCCTGACCGGCGGCCTCCGGCCTGCCCTGTCGACGTACACGATCTCTGAAGGAGACACGTAACCTCATGGCCGACGAAATGGTCCGGCAGGCCCAGACGTTCGTGAACACCGCCTACGAAGGCAAGCTGGGCATCGACCGGGTACCGGTGAACGGTGTGACGGGCTGGCCGACCATGTTCGCCCTCACCCGGGCGCTCCAGTACGAGCTGGGCATCACGCCCCTCTCCAACAACTTCGGCCCGGGCACCCTGTCCACCCTCACCTCCAAATACCCGAGCCTCAACGACGGCACGGTCCCGAACGCCAACTTCGCGCGCATCATCCAGGCCGCGTTGTACTGCAAGGGGTACGACGGCGGCGGCCTCGACGGCAAGTACAACGACCGCGTGCAGGACTCGATCGTCCAGGTGAAGAAGGACATGGGCGTGGCCTCGGCCTTCCCCGGCTCCTATCTGACGCCGAAGGTGTTCAAGGCCCTGCTGAACATGGACGCCTATGTCACCGTGAACAACGGCTCGGACAAGGTCCGCGCGGTGCAGCAGTGGCTGAACGGGAAGTTCGCCAACCGCACCGACTTCTTCATCATCCCGTGCGACGGGAACCACTCCCGCGACGTCGCCAAGTCCATGATCTACGCCGTCCAGTTCACCTCCGGCATGACGGACGGGCAGGCCAACGGGGTGTTCGGCCCCGGCACGCAGGCCGGGCTGAGACAGCACACCCTGTCCGTGGGCGACACCGGCACCTGGGTGCAGCTCTTCACCGCCGGCATGGTCCTCAACCAGCGCCCGGCCCCGTTCAGCAGCACCTTCACCTCCGCCATCTCCGACGCGGTGCGGTCGTTCCAGTCGTTCGTCAAGCTTCCCGTCACCGGCAAGGGCGACTACTCGACCTGGGCCTCCCTCCTCGTCTCCTACGGCGACCAGGACCGCCGGGGCGAAGCGTGCGACGGCGTCACGCTGATCACCCCGGCCCGCGCCAAGACGCTGAAGGACGCGGGCATCAAGTACCTGGGCCGCTATCTGACCAACGTGGACCCCACCCCCAGTGGAGACCTGAAGCACAAGGCCATCCAGCCCGGCGAGCTGAAGACGATCGCCGACCACGGGCTGCGCTGCTTCCCGATCTACCAGACGTTCGGCCGCGATGCCGACGGGTTCAACTATCCGCTCGGCCGTGCCGCGGCCCAGGCGGCGATCAACGCCGCCCTGGACCACGGCTTCAAGACCGGCACCCGCATCTTCTTCGCCGTGGACTTCGACGCCCTCGACCACGAGGTCACCAGCAACGTCCTGCCCCACTTCAAGGGCATCGTCGACGCGGTCCAGGACGACGGGAACCGGTTCGGGATCGGTGTGTACGGCCCCCGGAACGTCTGCACCCGCGTGTCGGAGGCCGGCCACGCCACCGCGTCGTTCGTGTCCGACATGTCGTCCGGCTTCTCCGGGAACTTCGGCTACCCGCTCCCCGAGAACTGGGCCTACGACCAGATCGTCACCCGCACCATCGGCTCCGGCGACGGCTCGATCAACATCGACCACAACATCGCCTCGGGACGCGACACCGGACAGGGCTCCTTCGACACCCCGCGCGGCACGAAGGACGACACCCGCCTCAACTCCGGCGTCATCACGGCGATGGAGAAGGACGTCGGGAAGTACATGGAATCCCTCGGATTCCCGCTGAACGGCGGCACCAGGAGCTACCAGCACTGGAAGTGCTTCCAGTCCAGCGTGGTCGACCACGACGACGTGATCACGGAGCTGTCGAACCGCTACAACATGCGCAAGGCGCTCATCCAGACCACCACCTACTGGGAGATGCGGCACATCGACCCGGTGGACGAGGCGGCCTGGACGTCCGTCATCGCCGCCTTCAACACGACGGGCAAATACATCAAGGACACCTCCACCGGCATCGCCAAGCAGCGGGCCGTCACCCTCATCGGCGCCTGGAACCACTGCCTGAAGAAGGGGTACGTGACGGGCGAGAAGGTCCGCGACGTCTCCAGCGACCAGGACAAGTACGACATCTGGAAGCACTCGCACGACAGCGAGACCTTCGCCCTCCGCAGCGTCGCCATGATCCACAACTGGGACATCGACGGGAAACCGGGCGGCGACGACGACTCCAAGGCCCTGCGCCGGCCCGCCCTGGACTACAAGGACGGCGAGATCTACGAAGTGCTGCGCCGCTACCAGGGCCCCTCCGAGCCCGCGTTCACCGAGGCGAAGAAGCGGATGGGCCTCTACTACATCATGGAGAAATACAACTCCATCTCCCGCAACTTCTAGCGCCGAAGGACTGCGCCATGCCAGGAGCAGAGCCGTACGCGGGCCACGACGGAGCCGCGGTGCTGCTCCTCGTCGGCAGCGGTCTCGTCATCGTCCCCGCCCTGGTCGTGTACGCGATCCGGCAGCTCGTCCGGGCGCGGACGCAGTCGCCACCGCGGTCGCAGTCGCAGTCGCAGACGCAGTCCGCGTACATGAAGTCCGCGTACGTGAGGTCCGCCGCCGGGTGGGCCTGGGCCGCCGCGGCCGGCGTGTACACCTGGGGCGTACTCCACCTCTTCCTCCTCGACGACGCGGCGCAGTCCAGGGCGTGCGCGAAGGCGACGGGGACAGCGCGCTTCACCGGCTACGAACCTTCATACATTCCACTTCACTTCGGGTGCCGCACCCGCGACGGACGGACGGTCGAGGCGGTCATTCCGGCCTACGTCAACCCCTCGGCGCTGTTCCTGACGGTGTGCGCCGTCGTCCTCACCGGGTTCGCGATCGCCCACAGCAGGGAGAGACATCCGTGTCCAGACATGTGAACCGGCGCACTGTGCTGCGTCGCGCCGTACTGATCACCGCGGGGACGGCCATCGGCACCCAGCTCGTCTCCCCCACCGCCCACGGCGCGGGGCGGGCCACGGACCCCGAGGCCCTGCGCAGGGCCGTGCGGCAGGCCCAGCAGGAGGCGCGGGAGCGCACGGCGCGCATCTCCACCGGCGTCCCGTCGAAGAACGGATGGGACATGGAGAAGGTCGCGGACGACCGCGGGCACATCCACACCCGCCCCGTCCCCGGGACCCCCTTGGACGGCATCCAGGTGCGCATGGGTGACGCCGAGACGATCCTCGTCCACGTCGTCCGCCGCTTCCACTACGAGATCGACGAACTCCGCAGGGGGGACGTGGTCGGCTGGCGGCACCCGCACACGGTGCGCAAGGGACTCGCGGAGTCGAACCAGGCCTCCGGGACCGCGGTGCAGATCAGGCCCCTGTGGTACCCGTCCGGCGCGCGCAACGGCTTCTTCCCCGAGCAGCTCGTCGTCGTGCGGGACATCCTCGCCGAACTGGACGGGGTGGTCCGCTGGGGCGGCGACGACCGCAAGGCGGACGAGTCGCTCTTCTACCTCGCGGTGCCGCCCGGCGACAAGCACCTGGCCCGGGTCGCCGCCCGCGTACGCGCCTGGCAGGCGGCCCCCGGGGAGGGCGCCGGCGCCCCGGTGGACGTACGGAGCAGGAAGCGGCGCAGTGCGGCCAAGTCCTTGGAGCGCAGGCAGCGTTCGGCCGCGTAGGCACACGCACGACCGGCCCTCGGCGACGTCCGCGGCGGCCACGACCCAGCAGCACCAGTCAAGTTCATCGTCACGCACCGGGCGCCGCGGCGCCCGGCCACGTCTGGAAGGACGCCGGATCCATGAGGCATCGTTTGGGGTCGCTCATCGCGGCCGGAGCCGTCGCAGCCGGCTGTGTGCTGCTGTCAGGTACCACTCCCGCGCAGGCGGCGGCGGTTCCCTGTACCGGCAAGGACCAGAACACCAAGACGCTCACCGGGGCCGGTACGAACCGGATCGACGTGAAGCTGTGCGGCGGGCGCACCGTGGACGAGGACACCGTGCAGGGGTTCGCCTCGACCGACTGGCTCATAGAGGACCCGGACATCACCTTCTCGAAGTTCAAGGTGCAGACCCGGGTGGAGAAGCGGGCGTCCGAGGACGGCCGGGACACCGTGGTCGACTCCGTCACGTGTGACTTCACCCAGGCCCTCAACTCGGCCGCGCAGCCGCGCTATCCGGAGATGTGCTACCCGACCGCGGTGGTGTGGTACGACGCCAACTTCTGGTGGTCGACCGACGCCACGGTGACCTACGACATCGAAGGCGACGGCAAGGGCGACCTCACCTGGGAGCTGACCGGTTCGCCGCTGGTGCACACCCCGCCGCTGGTCCGCACTCCGTGAGCGCTGGCCCGCACCCCGTGCGCTGACGTGCCGCGGCCGGGGGGCCCCCCCCCGGGGGGGGGGGGCGCCCCCGGGGGGGGGCCCCGGGGGGCGGGGGGCCCCCCCCCCGCCCCCCCCCCCCGGGCCCCCACCCCCCCCCC
>NZ_JASCXL010000073.1:0-46946 GCF_030010595.1 Streptomyces sp. CC224B
GACAGCCGCGTCATCCTCGACCAGCCCGGCGCCGAGAAGCTCATCGGCAAGGGCGACGGGCTCTTCCTGCCGATGGGCGCCAACACCCCTGTCCGCCTGCAGGGTGCCTTCGTCACCGAGCACGAGATCGCGGCCGTCGTGCGCCACTGCAAGGACCAGATGACACCGGTCTTCCGCGACGACGTCACCGTGGGCAGCAAGCAGAAGAAGGAGATCGGCGCTGACATCGGCGACGACCTCGAGCTGCTGTGCCAGGCGGCCGAACTGGTCGTCTCCACCCAGTTCGGGTCCACGTCGATGCTCCAGCGCAAGCTCCGCGTCGGCTTCGCCAAGGCCTGCCAGCTCATGGACACGCTGCACAACAGGGGTCTGATCGGCCCCAGCGAGGGCTCCAAGGCCCGCGAGGTCCTGGTCAAGCCGGACGAACTCGACGACTTCCTGACCCGGCTCCGCGACGCCACGGCGGGGGAGTGACCGGCGCGATCCTCCCCTTCCGCACCCCGCCAGACCCACCACCGCCCCCAAGGGAGAGCTTCCGATGCACCCCCAGCACCACCACGACGTCACGGACCGGCTGATCGCCGAGCCCGCCTTCCCGCCCGGCCACCCCGACGCGCCGCCCGCGCCCGTGACGCAGGCCCCGGCCGGCATGGTCTGGGCACTGGCACCCAACGGCCAGCGGGTCCTGGCCTACCTGCCGCCCGCCGAGCACACCGCGCCCGACCCGGCCGGCCCCGCGCGCAAGGACCACTGGCCCGCGCGGTTGCTGGCCGGTGGAGGCGCGACCTCGGCCGTGCTCGGCGTGATCGGCCACTACGGGCCGGGCCTGAACGAGGCGGGGCAGGCCGCCCAGAACGCCGGCATCGGCGTCGCGGCGACCGCGGCCGGAGTGGGCCTGCTGTTCCTGATGGTCAAGGGCGGGCTCTCCCGGCAGTCCGGCACCAACGTCAACGTCAGCGTGAACGTCTCCAGCTCCTCCTCCAGCAGTTCCTCCTCACGCTCGCGCGGCGGACGCCGGTGACCCGGCCCCCGGCCGCAGCGGGCCGCCGACCACGGCCCCCACGGCCCCACCGCGGCCGGCACAGACCGGTCCTGTTCCGAGTCCGATCCGCCCACCACCCCGAAGGAGCCTGATGGCCACGACCTCGCGCGGCCCCCGCTTACCCGGGCGCCGCCCTCGCCGCCGCGGAGCGGTCCGCAAGACCCGCCGCCCCGCCCCTGCCCGCCGCGGCTCATGGTTCGCCCCCGTGCGGCACCCCCGCCCGCGGCGCCGCACGAGCCGGGGCGACCGGCTCGCCTGGTGCGCCGGGATCCTGGCCGCGGTCAGCCTGTACGTGCAGGCGAACCCCTGGGTCGGCTGGGCGCTGCTCGCCGTACTGATCACCGCTGTCGCGGCCGTGGTGCTCGCGGTCCGCGTGCGCGGGCGGCGGCACCGGCGCCTGATCCACGGGGTGCGCACCCTGCGGGAGTTCCAGGAGATGTCGCCGGCGGACTTCGAGCAGGCGATAGCCGAGCTGTGCCGGCGCGACGGCTGCAGCAACGTCCGGGTGGTCGGCGGGTCCGGCGACCTCGGCGCCGATGTCCTGGCCACCACGCCGCTGGGCAAGGCACTGGTCATCCAGTGCAAGCGCTACGCCCAGGGCAACTTGGTCGGCAGTCCGGAGACGCAGAAGGTCGGGGGCACCGCCCGGCCCGTGCACGACGCCGACGAGGTCGCCATCGTCACCACCAGCGGCTTCACGGCCGAGGCACAGCGCTACGCGGCGATGCCGTCGGTGCGCATCCACCTGCTGGGCGGCGAGCAGCTCATCCGCTGGCAGGCCGACGGATGGCAGCCGCCCTGGCTGTGAAAGCAAGCCCGGCACGCGGTGCAGCTGCCACCGCCTGACCGGCCCCGCCACCGAGGGCCCGTGACCATCAGGTCGCGGGCCCTCAGCCGTGCCCACGAGCCGACCAGCTCCGGCAGGACATCAGGGACCGCCCCGCTAGATGGCGTGCCACCCACACCGCGGGGTGCCCGGGTGGCTCTCCGCTAGGGCCGGGATGGGCCGTGCCTGCCCCAACGGCCGGAGCACCTCATGCTGTCGGACGATGCCAGAGTCCTCGCACGGCCGCTCCGGTGAGGCCGGGGCCGACGCTCATCAGCAGCGTGCGGCTTCCGTGGCGCGGGTCGCTGGCAGCGGTGCGGTCGAGGATGTCGAGAACGGCGAGTCCGCCGAGGTTGCCGCGGGTGCGCATGCTTTCCCAGGAGTGTGACAGCAGTTCGGGTGCACACCCAAGGACCGTCTCGGCGTTCTCCAGGACCCGCGGGCCGCCGGAATGCACGACGGCGACTTCAGGGGCCCAGGTGGAGTCGTCCTTTCTGAGCCATTCCCACAAGGGCTCCTTGAGGTGGTTGATTCCGTCCGGGGCCCGGGAGGTGGAGTCAAAGTGCATTCCCTCCGCCTCGATCTCCAGGCTGTAGTAGTCCATCGTGCCGGGTACGACGTACTGCCAGCCGTCCTGGATTTCGAGGCAGGCGCCGTGCGGATCGCTCGACACGATGCAGGCGCCAGAGCCGTCGCCGAAGAGCAGGCGGTAGAGGATGCCGGTCGTGGTGTTCTTGTCGCTGCGGTACACCGTGCTGAGCGCTTCGCTGATGAGGACCAGCACACGGAGCCCGGGCATGGCCTCCACAAGGCGGGCCGCCCAGGCCAGGGTATGAGCGCCGGCCACGCACCCGAGCTGGGTGGCCGGCATGCGCAGGACGTCCTCGCGCAGTCCGACGGTGTTGACGACGTGGACGTCCAGCCCGGGCGTCGCGGGCGTGGTGCTGTGGCTGGTGATAACGCAGTCGATGTCGCGGGGATTGAGGCCGGCGCGTTCGATGGCCGTCCGTGCCGCCTTTTCCCCGAGCCGGTACATGGACACGCGTGCCTCTTTGTTGCGCTCGGCGACCGTTCCTGCTTTTGAGACCTCGCCCAGCGGTGCCACGAAGCGCCGCTGGTCGACCCTTAGGCTCCTGGCCAGGCGTTCAACGGCGGGACGCAGCCGGTGTCCCTCCGGCATCGCCTTGAGGATGTCGTGGACAGTTTCCAGAGTCGATATCTCGTATTCGGGAAAGGCGAGTGCCGGGAGGGTGACGTAGGGCACGTGGCTCTCCGTTCTCCACACGTGATGTGGTCTGAGACTTGGCTGACACCTGGACCCTCCTCGCGGTGGTCGCGCTGGCCGGAGTTTCAAGTCCCCATGGGGACGGGGCCGTTGCGGGAGTTGCCGGATGGTCATGCATGAGTAAAGGCGTAGCCTAGTGGCGCAGATCGCACCCGGGAGCGGATTGTGGTCTGGAGCACAGGAGCGCGCGCACCCGTTCAGTCCAGAGGCGTCCACTTCAGGAAGACGACTCGTGCTTGCGGACTCCCCATGGGGGTGCCGGCGGCGGCGTTCATCACGCCGAGCTGGCGCAGTGTGCCGTGCCGCATCAGGCGCCGTGTCCCGTCAGGGTGGATGTAGGAGTCGAGGGTCCGTCGGTAGAGGTCCCCGAGCTCGGCGTCGGCGAGGACCTCGCGCTCGATCTCGCGCAGCCCCGGGTGATCGGGTTCTTCGCTGAGTGCCGACGTCAGCTGGGAGAGCGCGACCGGCCCCCAGCTCTCCGCCCAGTCGGGCATCGCCGCGCGGCTGCGTTCCTCGGGCGCGAGAGAGAGCATCCACCTCATGACGTTCTTGGGCATGGGGCCGAAGAGCTCGTCCGCCGCCTGATTGCACTCCAAAACATTCCAGCCAAAATCCGAGATGTACGCGGCTTGTTCTTGGCCGTGGATCACCCAGCTCCAGTTCTTGTGGATGGCCAGTCCGGAGCGGGGATCCAAGGGTTTGGGCGCCTTGCGGCCGTTGATGGCGAGGTACAGATCCTGCCACTGGTGCTCCTGCAGCTCCAGAATCTCGCCCACCGCGCGCAGCAGCTCGTCAGGAGGGTTCGCGATGAGACCGCGCTCGAGGCGGGCGTAGATGTCCTGGCCTGCGCCGTAGCCCAGCAGGAGGGACATCTCCGCCTGTGAGAGGTGGCGCACTCGGCGCCCCCGTCGGGCCATTCCCGCGGCGTGCCGCAGCGCAGCCACCTGAGGGTAGTCGGCGGCATCCGTGCGCTGGCGCGCTCTGGTCAGTATCTGGCCGGCACGACTTGTATCCATGAGCCCCTCCCATTGACCACTCATAGCGACAATCCAAGCGCACGAAAGTCAAACTTTCAATCATGCGAGATTGTTTTCCCTTTCGCATATGCCAGCACCCGGTCACAATCGCTGGACCGTACGGCCACCGCGCGCCTGGCCAGAGGGGTGCCAGCGGCACCGACTCGGCGGGAGGGATGCTCTCACGCTCAACCGCGTGCCGCATACACCGACATGCCGGTGTAACTGCACGTCACCGCGAGGGGGCGTCTGGCGCCGCGCGGAACGGCAACGGCCAGACAGGTGCAGGAGGCATGAGGGAGATCACTGCCAGCGGCCCGCCGAAGGGTCTACGCGTGCAGCACCCACGACGCGACGAGAGGGCAACGATGCGGAGCATCCATCTCCGGGGGCAGGACCAGCCAGTCCAGCCCGCCAGGAGGACCAGTTCGCTGCGGCAGGCCGCCCGCACCCTCCTGGATGCCCGCAGCGAGCGACGCGCGGAGCGGGCCCTTGAGCGCCGCCTTCGACGGCAGCTCCGCGAACTGGATGTCCAGCCGCCGCTGACCATCGCCGGCCTGTGCAGGGCCGTGGAGCGCAAGCGCGAGCGCCCCATCCTGCTGCGGCCCTGCCCGATGCCTGTCTCCGGCCCGCAGGGACTGTGGGTCGAAACTCCTCATGCCGACCTGATCCTGTATCAGGAGCACACGAGCTTCCTGCACCAGCGGCACATCATCCTGCACGAAGTGATGGGGCACATCTGCGGAGAGCACAAGGGAAAGCTGAGTCCCGTTTCGTTGGGGATGTTCCCGCCTGGCACGGTGCAGCGGGTGATGGCGCGCTGCACCTACGACACCGCCGAGGAGTGCGAAGCCGAACGGGCGGCGACGATCGTCACCGCGTGGGCGTGCGTTCTGGACGAGGTCGCCCCGAAGGGTGCCCCCGACCCGAAGCTGCGCCGCGTCCACTCAGCACTCGGTGATCACCACGGATGGTGGGCATAGATGTACCTCACGGTGTTCTTCATCGTCCTCGCGGCGGCCGGCTGGAAGATCTACCAACTGGCGCGCGCCCCGCGGAACCAGGGCTTGCGCTGGCTCACCCTGACCCTGGTGTGTGCCACGGGTGTCTACCCCCTGGTCATGCCGACGTGGCGCATCAGCGTCGACACCTTGGTCGGCATCGGCACGGCGAAGGTCCTCGCGGACATCCTGTTCATGGCCATGACGTTCAGCTTGATGATCTTCTGCCTCTTCTCCGCCGACGGGGGCGTGGCGGCCCGCCGCCGGGCCCGTACGGAGGGCATGGCCTTCGTGGTCGTCGTCGCCGCCATCGTGGGCACCACCGTCCCCTTGCGGGATCACGCGTCGCTCTACGGTGGCGGGGAAGCCCGCATGCCGGTCCTCCTGGTCGCGGCCTACATCGCCGCGGGGATATACCTGATCTACACGCTGTCCGTGTCGTGCCGCAGGACGTGGCACTACGCGCGCATGTCCCACGGCGCCGAGGCGGCGGGGCTCTGGGTAGCCACCGCCGGCATCGCCGGCATGGTGGCCTTCGCTACCCTCAGCACAGGGCTGGACTGCAACCTCTTCACCCAGCGCCCCGTCGGCGCCGAACTCGGCCGCGCCTCGGCCGTGGTGCTGATGACGTCCATCCCCCTCTTCGTCATCGGTGTCACCTGGCCCGGCGCGCGCAGCCGGTACGCGGCCTGTCGCCTGTGGCTGTTCCACCGGCGCGCCTACCGCGAGCTGGAGCCCCTGTGGCGGCTGTTGTCCAGCGCCTTCCCCGAGACCGTGCTGCCGGACACTGGCTGGGGTCGCCGGAACGTACACCGGAACTACGCCCGGCGGGTCATCGAATGCCGCGACGGCCTGGTCCGGGTCAGCCCGCACCTGCTCGGGCCCGGGCAGGCACTGCCCACGCTGACGTCGTGTCCGCAAAGCCTCGCTGTGCGCTTGATCGACGTGGTGAAGGCTGTTCGCCGTGGGGAGTGCAGCCCGCACCACGACACCCCCGTCACGCTCCTGCCGGACAGCGACTACGCCACGGAGGTAGGACAGCTCCTCGCTGTGTCCAACGCCCTGTCGGGCACAGCCGCCATGCCCTCGTGGTTCACCCGGGCCCGCAGGGGCGGCCTGCTTCCGCTGCCGACTGCCTGGCAGCAGGGCCTCGGTCCTGGTCCCAGTCTGTGAGCTCAGCGTGCTGTAGCTGCTCGACGAAATCGTTCACCAGGTGCAAGAGCTTGGGCGGCAGACCGTCGGGCCCCATGCCGCGGGCGGCGATACCCGTGATCTGGCCCCCGCGCATGAGGTTGAGCGTCCGGGCGGCCTCGACGAGGGTCTTCACGGTTGACTGCGCGGCCGCGGGCTGGAAGTAGTCGCCGGCAACGCCGAGGGTCTCGGCGAGGCCGCTGAGGACGACGGGGGGCACGTCCGCTTCCGTCATCGACCCCTCGCGCAGCTTCGTCACCTCGCCGGGAGTGATCACTGCACGGCCGACGGCTTCGTTGACGCCGTGGGCGATGTCCGCATCCTGCGGTCGCTGCTGGTCGTCCGGGTACAGGCGCGCGAGGGTTCCTTCGATCTTCTCGGCGAGGGTGGCCGGCAGAACACCGAAGGAACGCTCCTCCGCGGCCCGTAGTTCGTCCTCACCGACGCCGTAGGCCGCTGCCAGCGCGGTGATCAAGGCCGGTGACAGCCTGCGCACTCCGCGCTCGGCCTCGCCCACGGCGCCCTTGGCGCCGAGCTGCTTGTCGATCTCGTACTGAGCGAACCCGGCGTCGCACCTGAGGTCGGCCAGGTCGGGGTCGCCGTGCCGGGGGAAGAGGGTGTCGATATCGACCTGCACGGCCCTGGCGAGGGCCGGTAGGCGTTCGGGGTCGGGACCGCCGCCGCGGGCGCCCTCCCACGTGTTGACTGCGGTGCGGGAGGCCCCCACCGCTTTGCCGAAGTCGCCCTGGCTTCGGTAGCCAGCCCTCAAGCGTGCTTCTCGCAGGCGCAGGCCATCGAAGTGGCGTTGAGGCATCACAGACTCCAGTACGGCTGACTGTCACGGCCCCCGCATCGTAGCCAGTGAGTACCCGCTGTGGGGACAGCTGGTGTCAATTTCGCATGGGCCCGATGGTGTCCCGTGGCCCTGTGCGCCTCATTGTGGGGGTGCTCCTGAGTGCGGCGTGTCACGCTCTGATCAGGCCATTAACGGAACTTGCGGCGTAGTCACTTGAACGCAGTGTGACGTTGCCTTAGTGTCAATTTCGCCCGGTGCGGCGGATGCCGATGCCGTCGCCGTGCCCAATCGCGGAGCATTCCTGATGCGCTGGGCCCGGTCATTTGCGGCCTCGACAACCTCAGACCGGAGCCAGCGCCACCCGACTGTTGGAGACGAGGATGAGTGTCGCACCATCAGATGCAACAGCGCGAGGTCTGCGCCGACCTCGGTATCCGATCGTGCCTCGCACGTCGGTGGCGCGGGACCCGGCGGGCCCGGCCGTCGACGGAGCCCGGCGTGCCCGTTCCTCCCGTGCCGTGTCCTCTTCGCCCTCTGAACGGCTCATCTCCGTCGTGCCCCTGTCCAGCCCCACCCTCGCCAGCGCGGAGGCTGCGGGCATCCTGGACTCCCCGCCCGACATCGGCGCGCTCATCGCGCGTCTGCGGGCCTGATGCCCCTGCCCTCCTCGAAGCGGCCCTGTGCGTCCTCGAGCAGGCCGTCGGCGTTGATGCCGCAGGCGCCGTGGTGCTCGGGACGGAACTGGCCTTCCCTGTCTCCCGGCCCGAGGCGTATGCGATTCATGGCACCCGCCCGAGCGGGCGCGCGTTGACGCACACCAGACTCTGTCTGACCATCGAGCGCTGAGGGGCCCGGCGGGAACACCTGTTCCCTTCTCTCATCCCCCCGTGCCGAGAAGACCGCCGGGCCCTCGCCACACGTCCGCCCCAGGTGGCCCCCGAGCGGGTACGGACCGGCCCCGGTGGCGCCTTACGGGGGCGCCGCCGGGGCCGACGGCGGTTACGGAACCCAGCGCTGCGCGGCCAGAGCGAACCGCTCCTCTTCCGCCTCCTGGCGGAACATCTCCGCGGCCGACTCGAGCATCCCGTCCGCGTCCAGGTCATGGACCGTCACCAAGGCCTGGCGCAGCGCCGTGAGGAACTCGCCGAAGGGCCGTCCGGGGCCAAGGCGTCGCCAGGCCTCCGCCCGTGTCGACTCCTCGCGGTGCTCGGGACCGGTGACCGCGTCCAGCAGCAACTCGGGAGTCACCACACCGTCGGCCGCGTGGAACACGTTGGCCAGCAGGTCCCCGATCACCTCCTCGGCGATCTCCCGGTCCTCGGCCAGCACTCCGCAGCACCCGCTGACGAGGTGACTGTCGTCGAACCGCCCGCCCACCTCACAGGCGCTCAGCGCCATCGCGATGTCCTCGAGCGCCGTCGGCTCCTTGCCCAGTGCGGCCCGGTTGCGGCTGTAGTACCCCAGCGCGGCCTCGCCCCACACGGCCCGCTCGCGGTTGCTGGTCTCGCCCTCGCCCACCATGGTTCTCCTCCGAGATCCGTCGCGTCATCGATGCCGCCCCGGCCCGCGGCTACCGGGGCGGCACGCCATTCATCACTCCGCTCCCCGCCTGGACGCAACCCCCCGATAACCCGCCCTTGCTGGGCAGATGCCGGCGCCCGCCCTGCCGTGCGTGCCGGCACCACGAGCGGGCCCGCGCGCACGGTGGCACCGGCGACGCCCGCCCGGCGCGCTGCCGGCGTGCGAGAAAATGGATCACGGCACTGGGGGTGTACGGAGCCGACATGGGCACTGAAACGCCCACCAGTGTGACCTTCATCGCCACCCGCGACATCCCCTTCGAGCAGCTCGACCGCTTTCCCGGCAACGCACGCCGCGGCGACGTCGACGCGATCCGGGCCTCCATCCGCCGCCACGGCCAGTACCGCTCCCTGGTCGTACGGGCCACCGGCGGGGACCGGTACGTGATCCTGGCCGGCAACCACACCCACGACGCCCTGAAGGCCGAAGGCCACGCCGCCGCCCGCTGCGAGATCATCGAGTGCGACGACGACCAGGCCCGCCGCATCAACCTCGCCGACAACAAGCTCGCGGAGCTCGGCACGTACGACACCGAGGCGCTCGCCGAGCTCATCACCTACCTCGACGGCGACCTCGAAGGCACCGGCTACAGCGACGCCGACGTCAGCGAACTGCTCGGCACCGACACCGAGGACGAGCCGCTCACCGACGTCGACGACATCCCGGACGTGCCGGCCGAGCCCCGCTCCAAGCCCGGCGACGTGTGGATCCTGGGCCGCCACCGGCTGCTGGTCGGCGACTCCACCGACGTCGCCGCCGTCGAGGCGATGCTCGACGGCGACCGCTGCGATGCGATGTGGACCGACCCGCCCTACGGCGTCGACTACGTCGGCAAGACGAAGAACGCCCTGACCATCCAGAACGACGGCGCGACCGATCTGCCGGAACTCCTCGCCGGAGCCTTCGCGGTGGCGACCGCGGCCCTCAAGCCCGGCGCCCCGGTCTACGTCGCGCACGCCGACACCGCCCGCATCGTGTTCGAGACCGCGATGGTCGAGGCCGGCTGGCACGTACGACAGAACCTGATCTGGGCCAAGGACACGATGGTGCTCGGCCGCTCGGACTACCACTACCGGCACGAGCCGATCCTGTACGGGTTCACCGACGCCCCCGCCGGGTCCGGCCGCCTCGGCCGCGGAGGCGACCGCTGGTGGGGCGACAACGCGCAGACCACGGTCTTCGAGGTGCCCAAGCCCGCCCGCAATACCGAGCACCCCACCTCCAAGCCCGTCGACCTCATCGTCCCGGCGCTGCACAACTCCTGCCCCGCCGAGGGCCTGGTCTACGAGCCGTTCGGCGGCTCCGGCTCCACGCTCATCGCCGCCCAGGCCACCGGGCGTGCCGCGCGGGTGGTGGAGCTGGATCCCCGCTACGCCGACGTCATCGTCCGGCGCTGGGTGGAGTTCACGGGGAAGGACGCAGTCCTGCGGGAGAGCGGGCAGTCGTGGACGGAGCTGGCCTCTTGAAGTTCCTGAAGTTGGGTCGGAGGTGCTGAGCTGTGCCCGCGTCCAAGGCGCAACGCGCCTCCACGTCCAAGCGGCGCGCGCAGGCGATCGCGCTGCGCCTGGCTGGCATGGACTACCAGACCATCGCCGACCGGCTCGACTATTCCTCGCGCGGCGCCGCTTCCAAGGACGTCCACCGCGCCTTGGAGGAGAACCTGGAGGCCGAGTCGGCGGCCGCGCAGACCCTGCGCGAACTGGAAGTGCAGCGCCTGGACCGCATGCAGGCCGCGGCCTGGGCCAAGGCGGCCAAGGGCGACCTGAAGGCCATCGAGACCGTCTTGCGGGTCATCGACCGGCGCTGCCGACTGCTGGGCCTGGACAAGCCCGCCCGCGCCGAGATCACTGGTGCCGACGGCGGCCCGCTGCAGGTGGAGACCGTCGACCTCGCCGAACTCGAAGCGCTGATCACCCTGGTCGGCGAGCCGCCCGCCGAGCCGGGCCCGGGGACGTCCTGATGCCGGCGCACCCCGCGGCGTACGGGCGCCTTGCCGCACAGCTGCGCCTGACCCCCGACCCCGACCTCCGCGACCAGCTCCTGGACACCTGGCTCGACTACCGCGACCTCGCCACTGAGTGGGACGCGCGCCAGTGGGGTCTGCAGCCCGACGACTGGGCCGCGCGCATCATCGCCGCAGCCTGCAGCGAAGGAGTCGCATCCTCATGACCCAACCCGCCCTGCCCGGCGTTACCTACACCGCGACTCGCGACGTCCCCCTCGACGAGCTGACCCGCTACCCGGGCAACCCGCGCCGCGGGGACGTCGAGGCGCTGCGCGCCTCCGTACGTCGCCACGGGCAATACCGGTCCCTGGTCGTCCGGGACACCGGCACGCAGCTCGTGGTCCTGGCCGGCAACCACACCCGCGACGCTCTGAAGGCCGAGGGCGCGGCCACGGCCCGCTGCGAGATCATCGAGTGCGACGACGACCAGGCCCGCCGCATCAACCTCGCGGACAACAAACTGGCTGAACTCGGACACTACGACGAGGAAGACCTCGCGGCCATGCTTGTGGGACTCGACGGCGACCTCGAGGGCACCGGCTGGAGCGCCAGCGAGGTCGCCCGGCTGGTCTCGGCCGAGCTGCCTGCGGGATTCCCCGCCTACGACGAGAGCATCGCCGAGGGCCTGCTCAACCCGGCCATCCACACCTGCCCGAACTGCGGGCACACCTTCACCGGCGGCGAGGCCGCGTGAGCGCGCCCATCGTCAACACCCGCCTGGCGTACGGGCAGCTGCTGGCCGAGATGTGGTCCGCGCACCTGGCCCCGGCCGCCGCCGACGCGCCGACCGTGGTGTCTGCCTTCGCCGGGGCCGGCGGCTCCAGCCTGGGCTACTCCATGGCCGGATTCCGGGAGCTGCTGGCCGTGGAGTGGGACGACCACGCCGCGGCGACCTTCGCGCGCAACTTCAGCCATGTCCCCGTCCACCACGGCGACATCAGCAGCTACGATCCGGCCCGCCTCGGGCTGGCGCCAGGCGAACTGGACGTGTTCGACGGCTCGCCGCCGTGCCAGGGGTTCTCCGTGGTCGGCCAGCGGCAGGTGGACGATCCGCGCAATCAGTTGTTCCGCGAGTACGTGCGGCTCCTGGAGCACTGGCAGCCCAAGGCGTTCGTCATGGAGAACGTCGCGGGCATGGTGCGGGGCAAGATGCGGACGCTGTTCGCAGAGATCCTGCAGACCCTCAAGCGGGCCCGCCCCGGCTACCGGGTCGTCGCCCGCCTGATGGACGCTTCCTACTTTCAGGTCCCGCAACACCGACAGCGCATGATCTTCATCGGGGTCCGGGCCGACCTCGGCACGCGCCCGGTGCACCCGGCGCCGATCGCCCGGCCCATCACCGTGCGCGAGGCGCTCGCCGACCTCACCGACCCCGGCCCCTTCCAGCGCCCCTCGGGCAAGGCCGCACTGGTGGCCCCGCTGATCGGCCCCGGCCAGAACGGCGGCGAGACCCTGCTCGCACGGGGCGGGAAGAAGGCGTACTTCAGCCTGGAGCGCCTGGCCTGGGACCGGCCCTCCTACACGCTGATCAAGGAGATCAGCGCGTCCCGCAACGGCCTGCTGCACCCCGAGGAGGACCGGCTGCTGGGCATCCGGGAGCTGGCCCGTCTGCAGTCCTTTCCCGACGCCTTCGACTGGGGTGACAGCCCCGTCGACCTGGTGTGGGCGCGGCTGGGCAATTCGGTCCCGCCGCTGCTGATGCGGGCCATCGCGCAGACCCTGCGAGAGCGGGTCCTGGAGCCGTGAACTGCGCCAACCCGCTTCCATCTTTACAGCGTCGCGTTGTTTAGTAGTGCTGTGCACGGAGACCGAACGGAAAGGGGAACGGCGTGAGTTACAACCGCGACAACGTCACCTGGCAGAGCGCGAACGGCACCTGGAACATCGGGTTCTGGAGGTTCGAGTACACCGGCGACGGCACGGACGAGGACTTCGATGCCGAGTGGGATGTCGAGTACAGCCACGACGGCTTCTGGTTCCTCTCCACCGGCCACGCTACGCCGGAAGCCGCGATGGACGCCTACTGCCAGGAGGAGCCCAACCCGGGCATGACGCTGCTCATCCCCCAGGACGACCCCCAGGCGGCCGACGACATCGCGCGCTACGAAGCGCTGGCGGCCGACTTCAAGGCCAAGCACGGCAGCAGCGCCTACTGCCTCAACGCCTGACCGACCTCACGCGCCCACCAGAGAGGAAGCGGACCATGCAGACGTACGACGTGCTCTGGAGATTCAAGGACGACCGGCAGCCGTACAGCACACGGGTCAGCGCCGACGGCCCTGCCGCGGCGGCGGACCAGGTCCAGGAGCGGAATTGGACCCCCCGCCACAACGGCGACGCGTGCGACATCCTGCGGGTCACCCCGCTGCCTCAGCAGCCGCAGAACCCGTAGGGGCGCCGAGCGAACGCCCCTGAGACGGGGCACCACACCGCCTCCGGGCGGTGTGTCTCATGGAGGACACCCGCATGGCCGACACCCCGTACTGGAGCGATGCCGACCGCCGGGCGGAGACCGTCCGCCTGCGCCTGTCCGGCAAGGACTTCCAGGAGATCGCCGACGAACTCGACCTGCCCGGCCGCGCCGCGGCGGCCGCCCTGTTCGCCGACGCACTGAACGACGCCGACCACCTCGAGCCGGACGTGCGCCACCAGGCCGAGCGCCACAGCCTCGACGAGCTGCAGGACGCGATCTGGCAGACCGCCGTCGACGGCAGCCTCGACGCGATTGAGACGGTGCTGCGCCTGAGCGAGCGCCGCAGCCGGCTCCTTGGGCTCAACGCCCCGGCTCGGCTCGAGGCCGTCCTGGCCCCACTTGATCCGGCCGCCGTGACCAGCTCCGAACTCGAGGAACTCCTCGCCCTCGGCGACGAGCCTTTGCTGTGAGGCCTCGTCCGGCCCGGAACCGGGTGGGGCCTACGCCTCGGCCCGGCCGGGCCGAGGCGGGCGGGGCGCGCGCTAGACGGCCCTGGCGTGGAGGAGGGCTACTCCCGCCGGGGTGACCTTCCAGGTCCAGGCCGCGCTCTTCGCGCAGGCGCTGACGGCGGCGTTGAGGTCCCCGTCGTATCGGTCCAGGCTGATCCGCCCCTCGTCCTCGGCGTCCCGGAGGGCCTCGGTGTGGGTGGCCCCGACCCCGGCTATCCACTCGTCGCGGTAGCTGCGGAAGGTTCCGGCCAGGGTCTCGCGACGCCAGGCGCGCGTCTCCGTGTCGAGCCGGGCTGCCGGACCGAAGTCCCCGGCGATGTCCGCGGTGGCGAGCTGGGCGCTGATCCGGGCGCGGCGGGTGCTGGGCATGGTGGTGGCTCCTCTGTCGGGTTCCTGCGGCCTCCGTGCACCCCAACTATACAACGTGACGTTGTAAGGATGGAAGCCGTGCGCGGCCGAGACCGGGGGAGAGGAGCCCGGCGCCCACGGCGGCGACCCTCCGATGTGAGAGATCATGTACAGGGTGCGCGGGGGTGCACGGAGCCCCTGATGACGCAGGCGCAGGACCGGGAGCAGCGCCTCCTGACCCGCTACCGCACCCTTCCGCGCGAGCGGCGCCTCGCCATCGCGCGAAACGCCTCTGCCGACCTGCGCATCCGCCTGGCTCACCTCGAGCGCGAGATGGCCATGGACCGCTCGCCCGGAGCGCTGGCGGCCCTGCTCACCGGCGGCCGCGAGATGCAGGCCCGCCACCTGGACCTCATCGACAACGCGTTCATCCGCATCGCCCGCGGCGAGCGCGTGCGGCTGCTGCTCAACATGCCCCCGCGGCACGGCAAGTCGCAGCGCGCCGCCCGGTGGGCGCCCCTGTGGTACCTGCGCCGCAACCCAACCCACCGGCTGATGATCGCCTCCTACTCCGCGGTGCTCGCCGAGGGCCACGGCCGGTGGCTGCGCGACTCGATCAACGAGCACGGCGACCAGCTCGGCATCGCCCTGCGCTACGGCTCCAAGGCGGCCGGCCGCTTCGACCTCAGCGGAGGGCCCGGCGGCCTGGTGACCGCCGGTGTCGGCGGCTCGCTGACCGGCATGGGCGCGCACCTCGCCGTGGTCGACGACCCGCTGAAGGACGCGAAGGCCGCCGCGTCGCCGACGGTGCTCGGCGACCTGTGGGACTGGTGGCAGCAGGTCCTCAACACCCGTATGGAGCCGACCGGCAGCATCGTGGTCATCCAGACCCGCTGGTCGGAGAACGACCTGGCGGGCCGGATCCTCACCCAGGACGCCGCCCGTGACAAGGCCCGCTGGACCGTCATCAACCTCCCGGCGATCGCCGACAGCGCGGACGACGCCCTGGGCCGACCCATCGGTGCGCCGCTGTGGCCCGAGCGGTTCAACCTCGGCCACCTCGCCGACTTCCGCGACGAGGTCGGCGAGCGCGGCTGGTGGGCGCTCTACCAGCAGCAGCCCCGCCCGCTCGAGGGCGGCATCTGGCAGTGGGCCTGGATCCGCGGCCAGCGCATCACCGAGGAGCGGCTGCGCGGCATCAAGCTCACCCGGGTCGTCGTCGCGGTCGACCCGGCGGGCGGCAGCGAGGACGGCGACGAGGTCGGCATCGTGGCCGCCGGCCGCGACGCGGCGGGCGAGCTGTACATCCTGGCCGACCGCTCCGCGAAGATGGGCGCGGCCGAATGGGGCCGCGCCGCCTGCGAACTCGCCCTGGAATTCGACGCCGACGCCCTCACCGTGGAGTCCAACTTCGGCGGCGACATGACCAAGCAGGTGCTCATCCAGGGCTGGGAGGAACTGGTCCGCGACGGCACCGCCGCCGGGGCGCTGCGCCCGCGGATCGTGCCCGTCACGGCCAAGCAGGGCAAAAGGCTGCGGGCCGAGCCCATCGCCCAGCTGTACGAGCAGGGGCACGTGCACCACGTCGGGGAGTGGCCGGCGCTCGAGGTGCAGATGGTCACCTGGATGCCCGGCATGGACAGCCCGGACCGGATGGACGCCGCAGTGCACGCGCTGACCGAGCTGGCCGACCCGACGGTCGCGGGCAGCGGGACGGGCAACTACCGCGGCGGGCCCGACGGACGCCTCAACGGGCGCCGCTGACCGGAGAGCTGGTTGGCCCCCTGGTACGGGGGCCAACCAGCTCACGCGTCGGCGTCGGGCGCAGGCGGGCGCATGCTTGGATCCCACGGCTGACCTGCGGGGTCCAGGACCTGCACGCGGGCCTTTCGGGCGTTGTTCAGCAGGTTGAAGAGGACGTGGGCGGTGTCCTGGCTGTCGGTGGTCACCTTGTGCGGGAAGACGCGGCCCCAGATGTTGTTGCCGGTCCAGGTGACCGTCCAGGTCGAGTTGCTGGCGGGAGTGGCCATCGGGATCTCCTCCGTCCTCGGGGGCCGGGCCGTCCCCGCCCCCTTCGAGATCAGCTATACAACGCGGCGTTGTAAGAATGGAAGGGGTTTCGTGATCCTCGTCGGGACGGAAGCGCGTACCGGCCGCCCCTCGGTGGGGCGGCCGGTGGATGTTCGCTACGCCGCGCAGGTGTCGAGTATCGCGACGCCCTCGGGCGTCTGTACGAACTGCCAGATCGCGCCGTGCAGGAGGTTGTCGTACGCGACCTCCAGGTCGCCGTCGTGCTCGGCGAGGTCGATCCGGCCGGTGGCGGCCGCGTCCTGGAGGGCCTCGCGCCAGGTCCCCCCGACCCCCATCAGGCGGTCGTCGCGGTAGCTGGTGAAGGCGGCGGCGAGGGCCTCGCGGCGCCAGGCTCGCTCGTCGGCGGTGAGGTCGGCGACCGGGTCGAAGTCCTCGGCGATGTCCCGGTGGGCGAAGCGGCTGCTGATCCGGGTGCGGCGCCAGGTGGTGGTCATGCGGTGCTCCTCGGTCTCATTCGGGCGGCTTCCCCGCCCTTCCGAGACCAACTATACAACGTAACATTGTAAGGTTAGAAGTCGTGTGGGCACTCTTCATGAAGAAAGCCGCTGGTGAGAGGCGTGGCCACGCGGCCGGTGGGCGCACGCGGGCCGTGTGGCACGGCGGTCGGCCCCGGGGCAAGCGGGGCCGACCGGGTCAGTGCCAGGCCACGTCGCGGCCGTGTGCGGCGCACCAGTCGGCCAAGGCGTGCAGCTCGCGCAGGCGGCGCTGCAGGTATCCGGCGGGGCGTCCGAAGAGCAGGGTGCGGCCGAGCTGGACGTCCGGCCTGCCCGGGTCGTCGGGGGCCAGGCCGAGGGCGGTGAGCACCCGGCCCCGGAAGTCGTCGGCGGCCAGCTCGCCGTAGGAGTCGACCACCGCGATCGGGATCACCGTGCCCGCGCCGTCCGCCTCGAGCGGCAGCCCGTCCTCGAGCGCGTCGCACGCCCCGTCCTCCGAACCCGTCCGGAAGGGGAGGGCCAGGGCCTCGAGCACACCGATCGCGTTGGCGTTCGAGAACTCCACCCAGGGAACCGTGCCGTCGGGGTCGACCTCCTCGGCGCGCAGCGGGTAGTCCGGGCAGATGTCCGGCAGGTCGCAGCCGGGCAGCGGTGCCCGCGCGGGGGCCGCCGTGGCGCGCTCGGCAGCGGCCTGGGCGTCCCGGTAGTCGCCGTAGCGCGGTGCGCGCTCGGTGGCTACCGGGCAGCCGCAGGAGACGGCGTAGCCGACGGCCGGCCGATGGGCGGCGGTGAAGGTGATCGTCACGGGGTCCTCCTCGTCGGGGGTGGGCGGTGGAGGGGGCTTGCCGTGCTTGCCCCAGGGCAAGCCCCCGGGGGCCCGGCCTCTCCTTCCAACCTTACAGCGTGACGTTGTAAGGTTGGAAGGGCTTTAGCGATCTTGTTTCGTCCGGTTCAGGGCCGGGCGGTCGGCGGCGCCGGGCGCACCTCGTCGCCCTCGTCGAGGAGCAGCGTCAGGCGTGATCCGGAGTCCCAGTTCACGTCGAGGCGGCGTCCGCCCAGGGTGTCCGCCGGGTGCAGCGCCCGTACCGTTCCCAGGTCGCCGGGCGCCAGCGCGGTGTGCGGGTCGGTGGTGGCCACCAGCTCCACGCGGTCTCCGCGGTCGTACATCTTCGTGCCTCCTGCGTATCGGTGGTCCGGGGGGTGGGCGGCCCGCCCCGCTTGCCTCGGGGCGGGCCGCCGGGCTCGCGCCGGTCAGTTCCAGCCGAGCGCCTCCTGGGCGTCATCGGGCAGGTAGCCGACCTGGTCCTCCACCGCGATCCAGATGGTCCCGTCGGTCTCGGCGATCTGGCCGATGCGGTACTCGAAGGGGTAGCGGGGCTGGGTCGCCGCCCGCACCTTCGCCTCCGGGTCGAGCCGCTCGAGCAGCTCGATCAGTTCGGCGACGGTCATCTCGTCCATGCTGCGCTCCCTCTGTGTCTTCGGTCCGGGCCTCGTGCCCGCCCCTTCGAGAACAACTATACAGCGCGACGTTGTAAAGATGGAAGGGTGTTCGCGATCTTCTTCGGACCGGTTCGGCCGGCCCCGGAAACGCCGCGCGCCCCCGGCTGCTTGAGCGGGGGGCGCGGTGTCGGCGGGCGGGGGGGGGGTTACTGGTCGCCCTTCAGGTCGGTGCGGGCGCCGCGACCGGGGCGGGCCGCCATCCATGCCGTGATGGTCTCCGAGTACCAGCGGGGTCGGTCCGGGGCTGGCAGCTCGTCCGGTTCTGGCATGTGGCCGGTCTTCTTGTACCGCCGCAGCGTGCCCACCTTCAGGCCGGTCTCCTCGGCGATCCTCTTGTAGTCCCACAGCTCTCGAGGCTTCGACTTGCTCATGACTGATTCCTTCCGTGTCTGGGACGATGGCGTGCGGCCCGCCTCGCTTGCCTCGAGGCGGGCCGCACCGTAGGGCGGACAGGTCAGCTCACGTCCACGGTGCGCATGGCGAGCTGGATCACCTCGTCGTACGACCCGGCGCTGCGCGCGGCCGCGACGAACTCCGTGGCTGCCTCGCCGCGCCCGGCCTGGCGCAGCGCCCGCTGGATGCGGCCGATCACGCTGTAGACGTTGCCGTCCTCGCCGCTGAGCTGCACCTTGACGTCGGGGTGCTGGGGCGTTTCGAGCACGCTTCCTCCTCTTGCCGTTCCGGGGAGTGAGCCGCCTCTCCGGCGCTGACTATACAACGTTGTGTTACCTTTCGGCTCCCCTTCGCTATACAACAGTGCGTTGCATAGTGGGAGGGCGGGTTGCCGCTTGAGTCATTACAACGTGGTGTTGTATAGTTGGTCCCACGCCAACACCCCTGGGAGGACAGCGTGGGATACGAGTACTCAGTGAGCGGCACCCTTTCTCTGGACCCGCCGATGCACGTCGACCCGGCCACTCCGTTCACCGTTGCCCCTGCCGGAATGACCCGTGAAGCCCTCGAAGGGCGTGTCAACGAGTACGAGTTCGTGCTGGTCGCGATGGCAGCCTCCGGGAAGGCCGGTACCTCTGGCGGGCGGCCGACACAGGTCGACCAGCTGATCGTCGACACCGGCGGGCAGTCCACTGAGTTCGTAAGCGTCCTCGACATCCTGGTGCGCTGGGCGCAGGGGCGACGGATCGAGGGAGCACTGGAGTACGTCGGCGAAGACGGCGCGCGCGGCACGCTGTCGCTGCAGGACGGCCAGTGGGTGTTCAGCGCACCGAGGTTTTGCCCGTGAGTGGACCGCTCGCGTGACCGGCCGCTACGGCTACCACACCGCCCCCGGGGCGGTGTGTCTCTCACGAGGGGCGCTTCGGCCAGCGGCGTGCCGAACTGCTCCCCTGCCTCACCAGTGACGACTTCAGAACCTGACGTAGAAGGGGGACGTCGGGCCGTCGATGCCGCTGCTCTGCTGTGCCAACTCCTCGGAAGCCGGATCCGCCGATGACTCCGCGCGGAGCCGCGGGCAGGCCATGATGGTGGGATCCGTACAGGAGGAGGAGCCCGTGAGGGGACGTGAAGCTGCGCGAGCCGCCGGCCACAAGCTCGCCCAGGCCCAGGAAGAGTTAGCGGACCTGCGCCGCCAGCTCGCCGAGGAGAAGCAGCGTCACGCCGAGGAGGTTGCGGCGCTGCGGGGAGAGATCCGCGGCCTCAAGCAGGACGCGACCTCACAGGCGGAACAGATCGCCGCCCGCGCGCTGGAAGAAGCCCGCGCCGAGGCCGCGCGCGCCTCCTCGGCGCGCAGTGCCGCCGAGGAGGCGCTGCGCGCGCATCAGCGGGGCAAGGACGACCTCGTCTACAACACCTGCCGCTACCTGTCCATGACCCGGGGGGTGCCGCCCATCAAGAGCCTGGAGATCGTCATCCCGTGGATGACCGGACGGGACTACGCGGGCATCGAGAATCTCAAGCAGATGCTCGCCGACTGCGGCCTGCCCGCCGACGGCTGGACGGCTCGCCTGGCCCGCCCGCACGAGCGCGCCCTGCGCAAAGTCGCGAAGGCGGGCGACCACAAGACCAATACGGTGGTCAGTCTCGACCACGGCCTGGACCAGCCCGACGAGATCACCGTCCACCCCCGCTATAACAAATCCTGGTACAAACCGGCAGATGCCCCGACTGGCTCCCAGCAGCGCGCCCGCGCCGCCAACGTCACCCTCCGCTCCCAATGACCCTGCTCGACGTCGCTGCGACACGACCCTGCTGCGGTGCGGCGCTGGCCCGAGCGAGTCAGCTCACCCATTTCCCGGCGACCGTCCACTCCTTGATCAACTCGCTCGCTCGGTGCTTGCGGGTTTCGGCCTTCATCTCCTCAACCGTGGCTTCCCTGCCGGTGAAGGGACACCCGCCCCGCGCATGGCTCATCGGAAGCACACACTCGGTCGGCGAGCACACGCGAAGTTCGGGTCGACGACTTGACATGCCCGTACTCTCCCACGCCGCGCCGAAGCCCGAGGTCCACACGTCGGTCGCCATGTCTTCTCTAGCGATTGGCCCTCACGGCTTCGCTCCGCCGGTTTGAAGATGGGTTCTCAGCATCCCTGGACGCGTCGGCGCACCCGGCCGCCGTGGCCGACGCCGAGCCGAGCAGCCCGCGCTGGTCGAGGCTCCACCGGCCTGAGGGATTCCACGACCAATGTCTCCTCCTGGCCTGCAACGCCGACACCGGGCGGGCGCCCCCGCGCCCCGCCCGGTGTCGGCCGTGCGGGCCGGGGGTCAGGCTATCGGGGCCCAGGCGGCGTCGCCGACCCAGCTCTCGCGGGTGGTCAGGTGCCAGCGCCGGGCGTCCTGGGGGCAGCGGTACGCGCGCCGTTCGGTCTTCTTGCTGCCCTCGGCGCGGCGGTTCTCCTGGGCGTGCCCGAGGGCACGCAGCGCCCGTGCTTCGGTCGGCGCGTGCCACTTCGGGGCCCCCTGGCTGTTCCGGCAGGTGCATCCGGAGTGGTTGAAGGTCATCGCCTTGGTGGTGGGGGCGATGCGGCCGTGCTGCAGGAACTCCATCAGGCCGTCTATGCGTACGCGGGACCAGGCGCTGGCCGAGCTGGGGATGATGTAGTACTGCAGGTCCGTGCGGCCGCTCTTGCGCTGGCGGGTGGAGATCATCACCGCCGCGCCGTTGCGGGTGGCCTCGAGGCGCTCCTTGCCGTCGACCTTCTGTACGGTCGCGGTCCAGCCGATCTGGGTCATCAGCGCGGCGATCTCGTTCATCTGGCGGTGCGTCATCGTGGGCCCCTTTCTCCGGCCTGCCTTCCTTCTGACCCCAACTATACAACGGGGCGTTGCAAGGTTGGAAGGGGGATGCCGATCTTCTTCCTCCCAATCTGGGGCCACCTGAGGGGGCTGAACACGGCGGCTGCCGCCGGGAGCACGGCACCTCACACAACAGCCGTCAGCCGGAGTCGCTGCGCGGCGGGGCTGACGCCCTCCGCCCCGCCCGGCCGCGCGCCGATACCCTTGATCACGGTGCGGGGCCGACTGACCGGAGGACGACGTGGGCCTGCGCCAATTTCTCGTCGACGCCTGGGGCTGGCTGAACTTCAAGCCCGTGTACGCCGACCCGCACCTGGGCACCCCGCACCGCCGCGCCTTCCCCGCCGCGCACGCCACCTGGGTGCCGGACGAGGACGCCCGCCGCCTGGCCGCGTACACCGTCCTGGCCGCCTACGACAACAACCAGGCCGGTGAACTGGCGGAGATCCGCGACGGCCCCGAGGCCCGCGAGCGCAGGGAGTTCGGCGACCCGGCGACCTTCATCGACGCCATCACCGCCGACGTCCTCGGCGACGAGCAGCGCATCGTGGTTGACGGCGCCGAACACGACGAGGACGACACCAGCCCCGACGCGGCCGAGGCCAGCGCGGTCCAGGAGGCCCTGATCCAGTGGGCCGAGGACGAACAGCTCGCGATGCGGATGCAGCAGGCCGAGCGCAAGGCGGTCAGTCTGGGCGACGCGGTCTACCGGCTGGCCTGGGAGCCCGGCAAGGGCCGTCCGACCCTCCGGGCCATGGACCCCGGCCTCTACTTCCCCGTCCTCGACGATGACGCCGGGGAGTTCCCCCGGCGGGTCCACTTCTGCTGGGAGCTGCCGGAAGATCCCAAGCGCGGGCTCAAGGATCGGTTGCGCCGCATCACCTACGAGCTCGCGCCGATCGCCCCGGCCACGGTCTCCGGAACCGACCGGCTCGGCCGACCGCTGCGCACCTACCTCGGCGAGGCCGACGCTCCGCTGCTCACCCCCGGTGACACCGTCGACGAGACCGGCACCATCCTGCGGCAGTACCCCTGGAACGACGCTCCCTCGCCCTACACCTGCTATCTCACCGACGCGGTGTGGCTGCTGGAGGACCTCGAGCGGACCAGCGACGTCGACAACCTGCCGATGGACAAGGCGATGTACGCCCGGCGGGACGACGGCGAGGTCCTCAACGGCCTCGACCTCATGATCGATTTCATTCCGGTGGTCCACCTGCCCAACACCGTCCCGGCCGCCGAGGAGCACTGGGGCCGCCCGTCCCTGGCCCGGGTCCTTCAGGTCATGGACGAACTGGCCGCCTCCGACACCGACTCCGCGCGGGCCTCGGCCACCACGGGCTCGCCGATCCTGTCGGTGTCCGGCCTGCAGGACAGCCGCACCGATCTCGCGGCCGGCCCCGGCATGGTCTTCAAGCTCGCCGACGGCGGCCGGATGGACGTACTGAACACCGCGCCGCAGCTCGCCCAGCTCCTGGCCACCGTGGAGTCCCTGCGCGACCGGGCAGCGGTGAACCTGCGGCTGCCCGCAGTGGCGCTGGGAACCCAGGACCCGGCGCAGATGCCCTCCGGGTACGCCCTGCGGCTGAGCCTGGGACCGCTCGACAAGCTCATCGCGGGCATGCGCCTGGCCCGCCGTCACAAGTACATGCTCATCCTGAAGTTCGTTCAGCGGCTGTTCATCGCGGGCCAGCACCCGGACTGGGTCGGCCGGACGGTCCAGCCCGCCACCGTGGTCATGGGCGCCTACACGCCCACCGACCGGGCCGGCGTCCTGGAGGAAGTCGTCACCGCGTACACGGCAGGCCTCGTCTCGCTGGAGACCGCGCTGCGCATGCTCGCCGAGGGCGGCTGGCCCATCGAGGACATCCCCGCCGAGATCGAACGGATCCAGGCCCGGGCCTTCGCCCAGGCCGGGGCCCTGGCCGACGCCACCGGCGACGCCAAGGCCGTACGCGACTACCTCGGCCTCAAGGGCGAGCCGCCCGAACAGGTCCCGGTGCCCGTGCTGCCCGGCGGCCAGGACCTGGACGGCGAACGCGACGCCGGACAGGAGCAGTGAAGATCGGCCCTAGACTCGTAGGTGGCGCGGGGGCGCCCATCGGTGGAGGACTCGACCGCATGTACCGCAGCACCCCGCGACCCCGTCCGGTTCCCGGAATGATCGTCGGCTACGTCAACGGCCGTCCCGTGCACGTCATCGCCGGCGGCTCCGGCGACGACGACCCGACCCCCGACCCGGCCGCCCCGGCGCCCGCCCCCACGCCCACCCCCAAGGACGTCCTGGACCGCAAGGCGGACCCGGGCAAGGCGGGGGAGGACGAGGAGACCGTCACGGTCACCCAGCGCCGCATGAACCTCCTGCTCACCCGGGAGAAGGACCAGGGCCGCCAGGCAGCACTGCGGTCCCTGGCCGCCGAGGCCGGTCTCGACCCGGACGGCGTCGATGCCGCAGCCCTCAAGAAGGTCCTGGCCGAGGCCAAGAAGATCAAGGACGCTCACCTCTCCGAGGAGCAGCGCCGCGACGCCGAACTCACCCAGCGGGAGCAGGACCTGGCCGCGCGGGAAGCCGCGGCCGAGAAGGCCGCGGCCGCCGCCGAGAATCAGCTGCGGGAAGCCACGCGCAGTGCCCAGCTCGTCTCTCTCGGCGCGACCGGCCAGGACCTCGAGGACGCGCTGCTCCTGCTGAACAAGGCACTGGAGGACGATCCGGACGCCGACGAGGCCACCGTCGCCAAGGCCGCCGCGGCGCTCAAGAAGCGCCGCCCGCAGCTGTTCGGCGCCCCAGCCGCGCCAGACAAGCCGCTCAGTCCGCCCGCGCCGTCCGGCTCCCCGGCCGGCGGCCCGCCGCAGCGCCAGGCCCCGGCGGGCAAGCCCGGCGACGCCGGACGCGCCATGGCGGCCCGGATGTTCCCCCCCAACGACGCGCCCTGACCGCTCCACCGCACCACCTCTGGGACCACGCCCGCCCCCCTTCCTCCCCGTGGACGGCACCCCCTCTTGGCGCCCGGCATCCCACCGCGCCCACCTTCCCGGGAGGACCTCGGCATGGACATCCAGCCGATCACCACCAGCCAGCGCCTGCAGGTCGGCCGCCCCTGGCTGCTGTCGACGCACGGCACCGAGACCAACCAGACCGTCACCCTCGACGTCAACAAGTTCACCGAGAACGTGCACTGGGTGCGCGGCATCAAGACCGTCGAGGCCCGCCTGAAGTCCGGCATCCCGCTGGCCCGCAACACCACCAGCGGCCTGTATGAGCCCTACGACGCGGCCGCCACCGACGGCCGTGAGGTCCTGGCCGGGGTCCTGGACACCGAGACGCCCTTCGGGGTGGGCGCCACCCGCATCGGCGCCGCGCTGCGCATCCACGGACACATCGCTCCGGCCAAGCTGCCCGTCCCCTTCGATGCGGCCGCGGTGAAGAAGACCACCGCCGCGCTCACCTACGCCTGAAACGGAGCCTTGCCCCATGCCCAACGACATGCTCGAGCTCCTGCTCAGGGACCTCACCCCGGCCGACATCAACGCCTTCGCGCGTGCCGTGCCCGGCCCGCAGGACTACGAGCTCACCCGCAGCGTTCTGCCGGAGCGCGAGCTCAACAGCGTCAAGTGGCGCGTGAAGCGGACCAACCGCCGGGTGCCGGCGGCCAAGTACCGTGCATGGGACGCCACCACGCCCGTCGCCTCCCGCGAGATCACGATGATCGAGACGGAAGGCAAGCTGCCGCCGCTCGGGCAGAAGTACATCGTCGGTGAGATGGAGCAGATCCTGCTGGACGCCGACCGCGGCGCCCAGAGCGACGAGCTGGTGCAGGCCGTCTACGACGACGTCGCCGCACACGTGCTGTCAGTCCGCTCCCGCATGGAGATGGCCGCCGGAGACCTCCTGGCGGACGGCAAGTTCACCCTGCAGGGCGAGAACAACTTGCACATCGAGTACGACGCGCAGATCCCGGCCGCCCACATGCCCGTCGCCCCGGTGCCGTGGAACAACCCCGACGCCGACGCCCTGGCCGACGAGATGCGCTGGATCCAGGCCCTGCGCGATGCCCGCGCCCCGCTCCCGGACCGCATCATCACGTCCTTCAAGGCCAAGTCCCTGCTCGCGGGCAACAAGAGCTACCGCGCGGCGTACTACGGCTCCCTGCTGGGCAGCCAGATCCCCACCGCCGTCCTGGCCCCCAACGAGGTCGACGCCGTCCGCGCCCGCTACGGCCTGCCGCCCATCACCGTCTACGACGTGCAGATCCCCCTCGACGACGGCACCAACCCCCGCGTGCTGCCGGAGAACCTGTGGCTGATGGTCCCGCCCAACGTGCGCCAGTGGGGCGAGACCCAGTACGGCATCACCGCCGAATCGCTGGTCCTCTCCCGCGGTACCAACCCCGCCATCGCCCGCGAGGACGCCCCCGGCATCGTCGTCACCCACGGCTACACCGACGACCCCGTCAACGTGTGGACCAAGGTCGCCGCGGCCGCCATGCCGGTGCTGTACGTGCCCGACATCCACATCGCCGCGCGGGTGTGGTGACCATGGCCCGACTCGCCGCCACCGTCTACGTCCGCGACCCCGGCACCCACCAGTGGGTCACCTGCGATGCCGGGAGCGAGCCTGCACCGCACCTGGCCGCGCTCATCCTCACCGCGAGCGCCTGGCAGGACGGGACGCCCCCGCCGCCCGCAGCGCCCACCCATCCGGCATCTGCGGCCGAAGCCGCAGATGCCGCCGAGCCCGAGGACGACGACGGGGCCGACGCCGCCGACCCGCCGGAGAAGAAGCCCCGCACCCGCCGGAGCGCCGCCAAGACCGACGGCTAGGCCCCCCACCGTCCGGTACGGGCCGGGCCCGTCCTCACCCGGCCCGTACCGGGCTTCACTCACCCGCGACCCGCCGCAGGGGGCACCCCGTGGACGACGCTTCGCGCCGCTGGCTGCTGGCCGCGCTCGGCCCCGCCACCGACACCACCGACCTCGACCAGCGCTACGCCCGTCTCCACTCGCTGCGGGCCGTGGCGCTCGAGGTGCTGCGTGAACGCCGTGCCGCCCTGCTCGCCCAGCCGCTGAAGGTGGCGCTGTCCGGCGTCGTCTCCGTCGACACCAGCGGCAACGTCACCGCGCTGGAACGCCAGATCGCCGAGTTGGAGGACCCCGCCACCCTGGTGCCCGGCGAGGACGCCCCTGCGGGACCGGGCGGCGGCATCCTGCGCCTGCACGAGCGGCCCCGGAGATGACCGCGCCGCGCCCCGGGCCGGCCAACGACCCGCTGGAGACGCTGCTGGCCGCCGCCGTGCAGCAGCTGGACGCTCACTGGCAGCACCTGGCCGCCGCGCAACAGGCGGTGCTGAGTGCCCTGCAGTCCGCGCAGCGCCGCGGCGCCCGCCGCCGCTCCCTGCCCCCGGCCCTGCGGCAGGAGCTGGCCGCCTTCACCGCCGCGACCGCCCGCTTCCACACCGACGCCGGAGCGCTGATCGAACGCTGGACCGCCGTCGACCTGCCGCGCGCCTACCGCCTCGGCGCCGAGGACGCCCTGCACACCGCCGTGCCAGCCCCCGGCACACCGCCTGCCGACTTCCACTGGACCCCCGCACACCAGAGGGCCCTGGCGTCCGTGACCGGCGCCAGCTACCCCGCTCTGACCGGGCGCCTCAACGACACCGTGCGCCGCGCCCAGGCCTTCGCGCGCGCGGTCACCGCCGCGGCCCGCGCCTCCGAACCGCCCACGGCTGCCGACCTGGCCGCCCGGCACCGCCTGGACACCGTCACCTACCGCCACGGCGCCCGGCTCCCGGCGCAGGCCTGGGCCCGCTCGGCACTGGCCGCACAGGCCGTCACCGCCACCAACACCGGCGCGCTGACCGCCGCCGGCGCGGACCTCACTGCCTTCTGGGTGCAGGTCACCGACGGCCCCGACTGCGGCTGGAGCAGTCACACCGACCCCGACCGCGCCCACGGCACCCTGCGCTCCGCCGCTCTGGCCGCCCGCCACCTCATCGCCCACCCCGGCTGTCGGCGCCGCTTCACCCCTCGCCCCGACCTCACCCACGACGCCGTCACGGAAGGACAACCCGCATGAGCCCGCCCGCCCAGCCCCTGGCCATCGGCCGGATCGTCCACTACGTCGATCGCGGCAGCGCGGAGGGCCGCTGCCCCCGCATCTGCCGTGCCGCCCTGGTTACCGCCGTCGACGCCGACCATCAGCCCGCGCTCGTCGTGTTCAGCCCCGAGGGGCAGTTCTTCCCCGGCCCGGTGCCGTACACGGACGCCGCGCCACTGACCGCCGGCACCTGGCACTGGCCCGGCCCGGACGGCAGCGCATGCGCCTGACCGTCCGAGCCCCCGGCCGCGAGATCGACATCAGGCTGGGCCAGAACAGCACCGCCGCGCTCCGAGCCGCCGAAGCCACCGCGCTGCGCCTGCTGGCGGCCCTGCCCGGCGAACAGCCGGAGCCCGAGGCGCCCTTCGGGTTCACGCTCGACACCGACACCGAACGCGCCGCGCCGGACACCGCCGACGACAGCACCGACACCGACCAGTAGCCGCCCGCGGGCGACGTGCCCGCCAGGAAGGACGAGAAGGCCCATGAACAATGCCGGCCTGGCCGACCGCCCGCACTCCGTACGCATCACCACCGACGGCACCCGCGCCGACGTCGAACTTGACGGGCACAACGTGTCCCGCTCACTGGCCGGATACACCCTCGAGCACCACGCTGCCCAGCCTCCGCTGCTGGTGCTGTACCTGCGGCCCGCAGCCGACCCGGCCGCCTTCGAGGGACTGGCCCACGTCGCCGTCGCCAGCCCGTCGCCGCCCGCCGAGGCCATCGCCGCGTTCCTCGCCGGCATCGACCCCGCACGCCTGCAGCAGGCCGCACTGAACCGCAGCGACCTGGACGGCACCCCCACGGAGCTCACCTCCGCCATGCTGCGCCAGCTCGTGGACTGGTCCGGGGGCCGCCCATGACGCTCGACCTGCGCTACCTGGGCCCCCTCGTCGAGGACCTCGTGATGGGCGACACCATCCAGATCCGCCGCCGCAGCGGGCCATCCGTCCTCAACCCGGACACCGGTCAGCTCGAGGACCCCCCGCCGCGCGTGGTGTACGAAGGTCCCGGCGCCGTCCTGGACAACGCCGCGGTCCCCGGCCTCAGCCTCCCGGCCGCCGGCCAGCCCTACCCGGACGACCCCAAGACCACCTACCGGCTCCTGACGCCGCCGTCGGCCCCGGTCGCCGCCCGGGACGACACCGTCCGCGTCCTGCGCGCCGCCCAGGACCCGGCCCTGCTCGGGCGCACCTGGCGCTGTGTCCTGCCCGGGCTGGCCGCCAGCATCATCGCGGTCCGCGTGACCTGGCTGGACGAAAACACCCCCCGGAGCCCGGCATGAGCCCCACCCGCACGTTCACCACGCCCGAACAGCTCGCCCGGGCCCTGGAAGCCGCCGCCGCCCGCGTCGGCCCGGCCACCGGTGCCGCAGTGCGGCACGAAGCAACGGCGCTGCACGCCCTCATCCAGGCCGCAGCCAGCGGCCGACCCGGACCCAACCGCATCACCGGCCGCTACCTGGCCAGCTGGCGCCAGCAGATCCAGCCCCGAGCGCACGGCGCCAGCGCCACCGTGGGCACCTTCGCCGCGCAGGCCCGCCGCCTGGAACTGGGCTTCTACGGCACCGACGCCCTGGGCCGCGACTACGCCCAGCGTCCCTTCCCGCACGTCGCGCCCGCCCTGGCCGCGCTGCAGCACGGCCTCGCCGAGCGCATCGCCGCCGCCGCCAAGGACGCCCTGTGATCCTCGAACGCAGGCTGGCCACGGACGCCGTCGCGGCCCTGCTGCGCACGGCCACCGGTACGCCGTGCGGCCTGGGCACCGTGCCGCTGACCGACGGCAGACCGGCGGACCCGCCCTACACCGTGCTCCACGCCCTGCCCCTGACGCTGAGCGGGGCGCCCTTCAGCGACCTCAACGAGGACGCCAGCAGCATCTACCAGGTCGACTGCGTGGCCCGCCAGCACCAGCAGGCCGAATGGCTCGCCGACAAGGTCCGCAGCGGCGTACTGAGCCGCCGCCCCGACGGAGCCTGGCGCCACCCCCTGCCTCTGGCGGGCTGGAACTGCTACGCGCGCGCCCTGGACCTGGACGCGGGCCCCGACAACGACGCCGCGGCCGGCATCGTGTCCTACCCCCTGCGCTTCCGCCTCGGATGGACCCCCGCCGCACCGGCTGCGCCCGCGGCCCCGGCGACGCTGGAACAGGCGGTGATGCAGGCCCGGTTATCGTATCTATGTGATCAAAACCCGCCCCGGCCGGAGCCCCGGCCCGGCCCGGCGGGATGACGCCTTCTTCCGCACCGCGGCGGCCCCTCGCGGACGCGCCACCCCCCGGGTGGCCGACCACTGACGTTCGCGCAGACCCAAGGGGCCCGCCCATGGCACCACTGCCTTCGCCCAAGCCGGTCGAGAAGTTCTCCCGGCGCGGCATCAGCATCTTCCTGTGGCTGGACAAGCTCAACGACCAGCAGGGGCTGATACCCACGCGCGCCGAGCTCGACGCCGGACTCAACCTCACCGCGGCCATCGCCAGCATCTCCGGCTTCACCCTGGAGAACCAGAGCATCGAGACGCCGGACATGTCCGACGACTTCGACTCCTCCATCCCCGGCTCCGACAAGGCCGAGGACAGCTCCCTGACCTTCTACGAGGACAAGGCCACCAACCTCATCGAGGAGGCCCTGGCCAAGGGCAAGCAGGGCCACGTCGTCATCCTCCGCAAGGGCGACATCCCGGGGAACAAGAGCATGGACGTCTTCCCCGTGCGCGTCGGATCGCTGTCCCCGGCCTACACGACGGACAACGAAGCCGCCCGCTTCGAGGTGAAGTTCACCATCACCCGCCGGCCCGCCCAGTCGCAGCCCGTCCCGGCGGTCGGCGCGACCGCGAAGAAGGTGCCGGCGTGAGCCAGACGAAACAGCCCGCGCCGCCCGCGGCCGCCGTCGCCGCAGACGCCCACTGGCAGCAGAAGATGGCCCGGCTGCGGGCCCGCGCCGCCGCCGAGGTGCCGCTGTATCTGTGGCAGGACCAGCGGCTGCGCGAGGCCTACGAGGAAGCCCAGCACGCCGCCCGCCGGGCCCGGCAGCTCGCCGACGACGAGCCCGACAGCGCCGTCCTGGCCACGCAGGCCCAGGCCGCCGAGAAGGCCTGCGAGGCAGCCCGCGCCGCGCACGAGGCCGACTGCGAGGTCCTCGTCTTCCGCGCCTTGCCGGGCGACGCCTTCACCAAGCTCATGCAGGCGCACCCGCCCACCGAAGAGCAGGCCGAGGCGGGCAACGACTGGAACGAGGACACCTTCCCCGCCGCCCTCATCGCCGCGGCCAGCGTCGACCCGATGACCGAGCAGGAGGCCGCCGTCCTGCTCGCCGAGTGGGGCATGGCCGACCGGGCCGCGCTGTTCCAGGCCGCCCTGAGCGCGCAGAACACCCGCCGGAGCGACTGGGGAAAAGACTCCGGGCCGATGCGCACCTGAGAGCCGAGCTCGAGCTGTGCGACCGGTGGGGTATCCCGCACAGCCAGTTCCACGGCGGGGACGGCACCTGGAGCGCCACCGACCGCGCCAAGGCCCTCGCCTACCGCGAGCTGCAACGCGCCACCTGCCCGGACTGCGGCACCCGCGGCGACGAATGGGACGAGCACGGCGACGGTGACCGCTTCGCCTACGTCAGCTCCACCAGCCGCTGCCCGGGCTGCGAACTCCTGGCGCACGAACGCGACCAGGTGCCCGAGGGCCCCCGCGGCTACGGCGTGAAGATCGGGCTGATGCCCCGCTTCCTGTACGAACTGCGCACCCGGGCGACACGCCGGGACCAGCCCACATAGCGGCCGGAAAGGAGCACGGCGGGTGGTCGCGTGGCAGTTGTCGGTGTCGCTGACCGGCACCAGCGACGGGCTGGTGCGCGCGCTGCGCCGTCCCGCCCGCGAGGCCCGCGACCTGACCCGGGACCTGTCCGGGCTGCGCCGCACCCTGGCCGGACTGGGCGGCGCTGACCTGCGCGGCCTCTCGGGGCAGCTGCACTCCGCACGCCGCGACGTCAACGCCCTCAGCCGGGATGTGGCCGAGCTGCGCCGACAGGCCGCGCGCGGCGTCCACCTCGATGTCCGGGTGGGCTCCTCCCGCCTGCACGGTGACGTGCGCAGCGCACTGAGCAGCGCCGGTTCCGGCCAGGGCCTGGAGGTCGCGCTGCGGCTGGCCGACCCGGGACAGCTGCGCCGCGATGTCCAAGACGCCGTGCGCTGGGCGGCCTGGGGCCACCGCATCGACATCCCGATCGGGCTCGCGGACCCGCTGCGGCTGCGCCGAGACGTCCAAGCCGCCGTGCGCGCGGTCTCGGGCCAGACCGTCACCGTGCGGGTGCGCACCGACACCAACCTCGGAGACCTGACGTCCCTGGGAGGCGGGGCAGGCGCCAGCGGCATGGCCGGCGCCCTCAAGGGGCTGTTGCTGCTGGCCCCGTCCGTCATCCCGCTGACCACCGCGCTGGCACCGCTGCCCGGGCTGCTCGCGGCCTCCGCAGGCGCCGCCGGCGCCTTCGGTATCGCGGTGGCCGGGCAGATCGGCCCGCTCACCGAGGTTGCCAGCGCCGAGCAGAAGTACCAGGAAGCGGTCCGCCAGCACGGCGCCCACTCCCGCCAGGCCGCCACGGCCCAGACCGAGTACCAGTCGCAGCTGGCCCAGCTCCCCGCGGAGACGCAGCGCGCCGCGGTCGCGCTGAGCCTGCTGAAGGACTCCTACAAGCAGTGGTCCAACAGCCTCAGCGGCACCACCATGCGGCCGCTGGTGCACTCCATGGCCCTGATGGACCAACTGCTGCCGCGCCTGACCCCCCAGGTCCGCTCGGCGTCGCGGGAGCTGGACCGGCTCATCACCCTGCTCGGCGGCGCCGTCACCACCCCCGGGTTCGACGCCGCCTCGGACCGGCTCGCGGCCTTCACCGACCAGACCCTGACACGCATGGGCGACCGCCTGGTGCACGTCCTGCGGATGCTGTCGGAAGGGCGGGCCGAGGGGCCGTTCGCGGACCTGGTGAACTACATCCGCGCCCACGGCGACGAAGCCCGCGAGACCCTGTCCAACCTCGGCGACGCTGTGGGCAACCTGTTCGAGGGCGCCGCCGACGCCGGACCGATGATGCTGACCCTGGTCAACGCCGTGGCCCGGCTGGTGGCCGCGCTGCCGCCGGAACTGGTCGGCACCATCATCCAGATCGCGGCCGCGCTGAAGCTGGTGCAACTGGCCGGGCTCGGGGCTGCGGCCGTGGCGGGCGGGCTCGCCACGCTGCAGACGCGCCTGACCGCCCTGAGCGCCACCGCCGCCGCGGCGGGCGGCGGCCTGGCCGGTCTGCGGGCCGCGTTCTTGTCGCTGGGCACCGCCGCCCGCGCCTCGGTCGTGGTCGCCGGCATCGGCGTGGCCGCCGTGGCCATCTCCAAGCTGATGAACCTCGGCCGGGCCGCGCCGCCCAACATCGACCGGCTGACCACGGCCCTCGGCAAGCTCGGCCAGTCCGGCAAGGTGAGCGGCGAGCTGTCGCGCGCCTACGGCAAGGACCTGGACGGGCTGTACGACAAGATCCGCAACATCACCGACCCCTCAACGGTGGACCAGGTACAAAACGGCCTGGTCAAAGTGTTCTCCCTCGGCCTGGCGGACTCCACCCCGGCCAAGGAGGCGCGGGCCCACCTCGACGCGCTGGACGAGAGCCTGGCCAAGCTCGTGCGCGGCGGCAAGGCCGATCTGGCTGCCGCGGCATACGAGCGACTGAAGAAGGCCTACGCCTCCGGCGGTGGGGACGTCGGCCAGCTCACCGGGCAGATGGACGAGTACAAAAGCGCCCTGGCCGATGCCCGGTTCGAGCAGGAGCTCGCCGCCGCCGCCCAGGGCGTGTTCGGCCGGGCGGCCATGGACACCCAGGCCAAATTGGAGGCGCAGAAGGCCAGCGCGGACGGGCTGCGGCAGGCCATCAGCGCCCTGAACGACGTCAACCGGGCCGCGGGCAGCGCCATGAGTGCCTTCGAGCAGTCCCTGGACGACACCACGAACGCCATCAGGAACCATGCCGGGGCGCTGCGGATGCGCGACGGCGAGCTGGACCTGGGCAGCAAGAGGGCACGCGACGCGGAGAAGGTGCTCTCCGACCTCGCGGCGAACACCGATGCCGCGGCGGCCGCCGCGCGTGAGCAGGGCCGGTCCTGGGAGCACGTCAACGGCATCCTCGAGAAGGGCCGCGCGGCCTTCGTCGACGCGGGCGACCGGATGGGCCTGACCCGGGCGCAGGCCGAGGCGCTCGCCGACGCCTACCTGAAGATCCCGGACAAGAAGTCCCTGACCCTGGAGATGCGCACCGAGGACGCCGTCGCCGGCCTGGACGCGGTCATCGCGCGAATCAGGAAGACCCCGGACGCGAAGTCCGTCACCGTCAAGGCCCTGACCAGGGACGCCGTGGCGCTCCTGGAGTCGCTGGGGTTCAAGGTCACCCGCCTGAAGGACGGCTCTTTCAAGGTCACGGCCGAGACCGGCCGCGCGCGCGACCACCTGGACGCCCTGCAGCGCAAGCGCGACGGGCTGAAGAACAAGACGATCACGCTCAACGCGAAGACGGTCACCGCCATCGCCGGCCTCGACGCGGTCATCGCGAAGATCCGCAAGACCCCCGGGGCGAAGTCCGTGACCGTGCGGGCTCTGTCGCAGACGGCGATCGACGCGCTGCACCGCGTCGGCTTCACCACCCGCAAGCTCCCCGACGGGCGCGTCGTCGTCACCGCGCGCACCGGCAGCGCGCTCGCCAACATCGGTGCGGTGCAGGGCGCCCGCGACCGCCTGTCGAACAAGTCGATCACCATCACCACGGTGCGGCGGACCATCTTCGAGGAGAGCTTCCGCAAAAGCAGCAAGACCACCGCCGACCTGGTCCGCCAGCAGGTGGAGAACCTCCGCAAAGCCGACGGCGGCATCGTCGACTTCTACGCCCAGGGCGGCACCCGCGGGGCCGCCACGGGCTCCGCGGGGCGGCGCGAGAACCACATCGCGCAGATCGCCCCGGCAGGCGCGTGGCGCGTGTGGGCGGAGGACGAGACCCACGGGGAGGGGTACGTGCCGTTCGCCCGCTCCAAGCGGCCCCGGTCGCGCCGCATCACCGAGGAGATCGTCCGGCGTCTGGGCGGCGACCCGTCCGGCATCCTGTGGCACGCCGACGGCGGCCTGTCCGACTGGAACTACCAGCCCTCCGACCCCCCGAGCCTGGGCAGCGCCTCGGACATCCGCTCCCGCTCCATGCGGAAGATCAAGAAAGGGAAGCGGAAGGGCCAGGAGTACTTCGACTTCGCCCTCTTCGAGAAGAACCTGCGCAGGTCCGCCGCCGCGGCCGCGCGCTGGCGCCGTGACCTGGCCCGCGTCGCCTCCCGCGCCGGCCAGGACGTCGCCGACGCCCTGGAGAACATGGGGGAGGACGGCGTCGAGCTCACCCGCAAGATGGCCCACGGCAGCGGCAAGTACGTCCGGAAGATGGCCAGCGAGCTGCGCAAGCTCGCCGGGTCCGCGCGCGCCTCCCTGTCCGACTTCACCAAGCAGCTCGCGGGCGCGGTCAAGGACCAGACCGCCTTCCAGCGCAACCTCGCCAAACTGGCCGCCTCCGGGCACGGCGACCTGGCAGCGCGCCTGGCCGAGCAGGGCGACCAGAGCGCGGCCGACCTCGCCGCCCAGGCGGTCAAGGACAAGAAGAAGGCCAAGGCCGCCAACAGCGCCGCCCGCAAGGCCGATGCGACCCTGAGCGACGAGCAGCTCGCCACCCTCGTCAAGATCATCGGTGCGACGGTGTCGAAGAACACCGGCATCCACGCCATCGCCGACAAGACCGGCCTGGAGGAAGAGGACATCATCACGGTGGCCTCCAAGGCCACCGGGCAGCTCAAGTCCGCGCTCGGGCCGCGCGCCGCCCGGCTGCTCGCCGACCTCGCCAAGGCCAAGAAGGGCCTGGCGTACGCCGACGGCGGCATCCGCGAGGGCATCTACGCCACCCGCGGCGGCCTGGTGCGCTTCGCCGAGCCGAGCACCGGGGGAGAGGCCTACATCCCCCTGGCCCCGCAGCGGCGCCAGCGTGCCACCGCCGTCCTGGGCGACGTCGCCGGACGCTTCGGGTACACCCTCACCGGCGCCCGGGACGCCCAGGCCCAGGCCGTCCGCGTCATCGTCATCCGCCAGCCCGCCGCCCTGGTCGGCCACATGCCGGTCACCGTCAGCTCCCCGGCCGCCAGCCCCCAGGAGTTCGGCGCCGAGGTCATGCGCCGGCTGCGCAACGCCCAGCGAGGGGGACACGCGTGATACCGGAGCTGGCCGAGTGGCAGTTCGCCCTCGGTGACGTCGTCCTCGGCGCGGGCACCGACATCCCCGTCGGCAATGTGGAGGGGCTGGGCACCGCCGAGGCGCGCACCCAGGACGCCGACAACCCCGCCGGCGACGGCGTCTTCCCCGGTGTCGACCTCTACGGCGCGCGCACCGTGCGCCTGGAGGCAGGCATCCGCACCCCGGCCGCGCCCGACCGCGCCCTGGACCTGCTCGCCCGCCTCCAGCAGACCGCGACCGACCCCGCTGTGCGCCTGACACCGGGCGCCATGAACGTGCTGCGCATGCGCTGGCCCGGCCGCCCCGCCCGGCGCCTGTACGGGCGGCTGCGCCGGGTGGAGGCCACCAGCACCGCCACCGCCGTCAGCGGCTGGATCCCCCTGGACCTCGAGTTCGTCGCCGCCGACCCGCTCTTCTACGCCGACGACACCTCCACCCTCACCCTGCCGCTGTCCGCGGGCGGCCTGGGCGGCCTGCGGGCCCCGCTGGTGGCGCCGCTGACCACCGGCGTGGCCATCCCGCACGAGCGGCGCGGCTGGGTCACCAACGGCGGCGACCGCCCGGCCTGGCCCAGCCTGCGCATCACCGGGCCGTGCACCCACCCCCGCATCCGGCACGCCGAGACCGGACAGGTCATCGAACTCGCGGTGGCGCTGCAGACCGGGGAGCACATCGACATCGAGACCCGGCCCGGCACCCGCTGGGTCCTCAAGGACGGTGCCCACAACCTCGCGCCCGCCCTGTCCGCGGCCTCCCGCCTGGACTTCGCCCTGCCGCCCGGCACCAGCGAGCTGTGGTGGACCGCCCGCAACTACACCAACAGCACCCGGCTGCGCGTGACCTGGCACGCCGCGCACGCCGCCCTGTGACGCACGGAGAAGACGATGACGCTGATCAACCCGCCGCTGCTCACCCACGGCGGCACCCACCAGGCCCGCGCCTTCCGCATGATGATCCGGGACCTCGCCCGCAACTCCCAGGGCGTCACCGAAGGCGACGACCTGAAGGTACGCCCGCTGGAGACCCCCGGCGCCGCGGTGCGTGTCGCCGACGGCTCCGCCGTCGTCCGCGGCGCCACCTGGGGGCAGGGCTCCTACACCCAGTACAACGTCGGGACCGCCACCGTGGCGATCGCCCCCACCGGCGCCACCGCCCGCTCGGACCTGGTGTGCCTGCGCGTGGAGGACCCCGAGTACGAGGGCACCCGCGACCCGGAGAGTGACGACATCGGCTACTTCCACGTCGTCAGCAACGTCTCCGCCACCACCACCCAGGTGCCGGCCGGGATGACCGCGGTCGCACTCGCCCGCCTCGACCTCCCCCCGAACACCGCCGTCATCACCGACGCGATGATCAAGGACGTGCGGCAGATCGCCAACCCGCGCCGCGAGCGGCGCCTGTACACGGCCTTCCCCGACGGGCTGAGCACCCTGAAGTACTCCGACAACAAGTGGCACACCTGGCCGAGCGCGGCCCGCTGGTCCGTCCCCGTCCCCTCCTGGGCCACCCACGCCCGCCTGGTGACCACGATCGCCGGGCTGCGGCTGACCCGCGCCGACGTCTACGCCCGGATGCAGAGCGTCTTCGGCACCGAAAAGGGCCAGGACACCGCCGTCGACGACGACCAGGGCAGCCAGACCCGGCGCAACACCGTCGTGCTGGCCGACAGCCTCTCCGTCCCCGCCGCGATGCGCGGCACCACCCAGACCCTGTACCTGCAGGCCTACATGTCGAAGATGGAGACGGGGGACCTGTCCGTCGACGGGGCCACCTCGTTGATCGCCGACATCGAGTTCACCGAGAGCGTGAGGTGAGCGGTGCCCGCCTACCGGTACCGCAGTTGGCACGCCCTGACCGGGGACCTCCTCGCCGCCGACCTGCCGCTGTCCCAGGTCGACTTCGGCCTGGCCCTGAACGCCGCCGGGAGCTTCTCGGGCCGCCTGGAGCCGCGCTTCGCCCACCTGCTGCCCACCCAGCTCGACCCGGGCAACACCGTCATCACCGTCGAGCGCGACGGGACCGCGCTGTGGGGCGGCCTGCTGTGGTCCGCCGAGCCCGAGGGCTCCGTCTACGCGCTCGAGGCCTCCGGCTGGGGCAGCTACCTGCACTCCCGCCACGACCTCCACGGCAACCTCGGCGGCCGCGGCCCCTACGTGCATGCCGACCCCTGCACCGTCGTCCGCGACGTGTGGGCCTATGCCCAGTCCCAGCCCGACGGCGACCTCGGCGTCCGCGTGGACGCCACGACCAGCAAGGCCAAGGCCGGCACCATCACCGAGCCGTACCGCACCGACTGGTGGGACGCCCCGCTGCTCGGCGACGTCATCGAGGACATGACGAAGCTGGAGGGCGGCCCCGAGTGGACCGAGACCACCGACTGGTCCAACGGCCGCCCCACCGGCCGGATCCGCCTGGGCTGGCCCCGGATGGGCACCCGGCGCACCGACCTGTCCTTCACCTCCGGCATCAACATCGCCACCACCACGCCCGTCACCCTCGACGGGGACGCCTACGCGCAGGTCGTCATCGCCCTGGGCGCGGGGGAGGGCCGCGGCCGCCGCCGCGCCATCGACGCCGTCCGCAACGGCCGCCTGCGCCTGGAGCACGTGCTGGAGGTTCCCGGCGAGAAGGGCAACGACCGCCTCGCCGCCCGGGCCCGCACCGAGCGCCAGGCCCGCCAGGTCCTCGGCGACGTCGCCGAGGTCGAGGTCATCGACCACCCGGCCGCGCGCATCGGCTCCTGGCAGGTCGGCGACGACGTCCGGGTCTCCCTGCACGACCAGTGGAGCGACTTCGACGGCTGGTGCCGCATCACCGGCTGGAGCCTGCGCCCGCCCCAGGGCAAGGACCGCGAACGCATCACCCTGAGCCTGGCCCGCGCCGACCGCTACCACTACGGGAGCTGACCGTGGCCAACGACCTGGCGAAACTGGCGGCCCGGATCGCCGCCCTCGAGCACCGCCTGAGCCAGCAGACCCGCACCTCCCGCCTGGCCTACTCCTCCCTCGAGGACGGCGCCGTCGAGGTCTACGACGCGGGCGGCTCCCTGCGCGCGGTCATCGGCCAGCAGCCGGACGGCACCAGCGGCGTCATCGCCGTCAACGGCCCGCGCCCACCGGCCCCCTCACCCGCCGCGGCCGCCCCCGTGCTCGGCGGGCTGCGCATCACCTGGGACGGCACGTTCGCCGACGCCAACGCGGCCCCGCTGGACCTCTCCCGCGTCCAGGTGCACCTGCTGACCCGCCCCGACGGCGAACCCGACGTGATGGCGCCCGCGGCGACGATCGAGGCCGCCTCCGGCGCGTCGGTGACCATCGCCACCGGCTACTACCAGGACGTCTGGGTCCGCCTGGTCGCCGTCAACACCTCCGGCACCCCCAGCCTGCCCTCGGCGCCCGTGCGCACCGCCGCCCGCCGCGCCAGCGCCGGCGACGTCGGCACCGGCGCCATCCAGCAGGGCCACGTCGCCGTCGGCGCCATCACCACTTCCCACCTGGCGGTCGGCTCCGTGACCCCCGACCAGATCGCCGTCGGGCAGGGCACCAACCTCATCCCCGACCCGGGCTTCGAAGGCGCGGTCATCGCCGCCGCCGTCGCCGCGGCGGGCGCCCCCTGGGCGCTGGCCCCCGGCAACCGCACCGGCGTCGCCGTCCGCGTCGACTGCCTCGCCCCGACGCCCACCACCTACACCCTGCCCCTGGTGACCGTGCCCGTGCTCGCCGGCACCCAACTGCATCTCGCGGTGGACGTCCTGACCTCCGAGGACCTCAACGCCAGCGCAGTGAAGATCATGGCCCGGTGGGAGGACTCCGCCGGAACCGTACTGGGCTACGGCGCGGTGGAGACCGCCCCCACCCACCCGGGCATGTGGCAGCGCCTGACCGGGCAGGTCGCCGCACCCCCCGGCACCACCCGGGCCCAGCTCGCCCTGCAGGCCACGGCCGCCACCCGCGGCTGGTGCCACTTCGACAACAGCGAGGCCCACACCATCTTCGGCCGCATCGTCGGCGGCGCCCGGGCCGAACTCGGCCCCGACGGCCTGCGCCTGTTCGACGAGTACGGCGAACCCGCCGTCGCCCTGGTCACCGGCGCCGCCCAGTACCTGACCCTGCGCAGCAACGGCCAGGCCGTGGCGACCATCGACACCGACGGCGGCGCCCACTTCGGCGACGTCGATGTCGCCGGGGACCTCACCGTCGGCGGCGACCCCGTCTCCGCGCTGCTGAGCCAGCACGCCCGCGGCCTGGTCGCCGTCGACTACCAGAGCTCCTCGGTGCGCACCGCCGGCGGCGAGCTGGGCTGCGTCGAGCTCGCCTTCGAGGCCGACCCGGCCCGCATGTACCGCATCGCCTTCGACGCCATCGTCAACCCCAGCACCCCGGGCGGAGAAGTGCAGCTGCGGCTGCGTGACGGCGGCGCCGAGGCGCCCACCGTCACCTCGCCGCAACTGCAGCTGGCCACCCACCACCTGGCCATCGGCAACTCCAAACGGGTCCGTCTGGAACTGGTGCGCTCCGGGCGGGTGCTCGGCGCCGGACTGCACCGCCTGCTGATCACGTTCCGCAACCAGTACGGGCCCGAGGGGCAGACCGTGGACCTGTACGGCGCCGCCAGCAGCCACGGCCTGTTCTACGTCGAAGACATCGGCGCCTACCTGCGCGAAACCGGCCGCCGCAACACCGGAGGGGGCAGCAGCGAACCCCCCGTGCGCACCTACACCAAGACCTACACCGCCACCTGGTCGGGCACCTACTCCCACCGCTCGGGGTACAACGCCTACTGGGGCAACGCCTGCGTGCAGGGCTTCTACCCCAACAACGGCATGCACGCCGCGCTCGTGGGCTTCTCTCCCCAGATGGCCACCGACCTGGCCGGAGCCACCATCGAGCGCGCCGAGGTCTTCTTGTACTTCGAACACTGGTACAGCGCCAGCGGCGGCACCGCCGTCATCCGCGCCCACTCCCACGCCTCCCGGCCCGCGAAGTTCTCCTGCGACCCGGAGGGCAAGAGCGTGCGCTGGCGCCGCAACCAGGGCCAGTGGGTCGACATCAGCAGCGTCTTCGACTCCACCCGCTGGCGCGGCATCGCCCTGGACCCCAACACCACCACCCGCACCCACTACGGCCGCGCCCGCGGCGTGGGCCAGCAGTACGCACCCAAACTCCGCATCACCTACACGAAGTGACCCCGCAACCAGGAGGCCCCGGTGCCCGCACGCTACGGCGACCTGCTCACCAACGGCACCTTCCGCGACGGCTTCACCGGCTGGTGGCGCGGCGACAGCGCCTACGTCAGCGTCACCACCCCCGGCACCGGCCTGGAGGCCACCGCCACCACCGACGCCGTCAACCTCTCCGACGCCCTGATCGGCCAGGACAACCTGCCGCTGCGCACCGGCTGCCGCTACACCCTGGCCTTCACCGCGCGCGCCAGCCAGCCCGGCACCCGGCTGCGCGCCGCCCTCGGCCTGGCAACCACGCCGTGGACTGCCGTGCTGGACAAGACCGTGACCCTGGGCACGGCCGACACGTACTTCACGTTCACCTTCACCGCGGGCCTGGACATCGGTGCCGGACAGCTCAGCCTCCAGTTCGGGCAGGCGACGTCGGTCACCGTCTACCTCGCCGAGATCCGCCTGACCACCTCCACACCCGCCGAGGGCTTCTTCACCGACCCCGCCTCCCACGCCGCGAGGTGGCTGGCCGCCCACCCCGACGACCCGCGCGCACAGAAGATCGAACGATCCATCGCCCGCCGTCCCGGCGCCCGCTGGATCACCGGCCCCGGCAGCGACGTGGACAGCTACCTCACCGCCGCAGCCGCCGCAGGCCAGCTCCCCATCGTCGCGTTGCACCACCTCGTCGGGCGCGTGGGCGGCGCACCATCCGCCGAGGCCTACCGGGGCTGGATCGACGCCGCCGCGGCAGCCATCGGCGACCGGCCGGCCATCGTCATCCTCGAGCCGGGCTCGCTTGCCCGGCTCGAGGACCTGCCGGAGACCGCGCGCGCCGAGACCACGGCGCTGGTCGCCTACGCCGCCCGGGCCCTGGGGGCGCTGCCCGCCGTCACGCTCTACCTCGACGGCGGCACCGCCCAGGGGATCCCGCCCGCGCAGATGGCCGCCCGCCTGAAGGACGCCGGTGTCGAGCACGGGCGCGGCTTCGCGGTCAACGTCGGCCACTTCGACGCCATCGACGTCTGCTGCACCTACGCCCGGCAGGTCACCGCCGAGCTCAGCCGCCTCGGCGTCGGCGGTGCGGGATTCGTGGTGGACACCGCCCGCAACGGCAGCGGCGCCATGGACGCGACCGGCCAGCACGTCGGCTGGTGCAATCCGGCCGGACGCCGACTGGGCGTGCCCAGCTCGATCGGCGTGGCCGGAGCCGACTACCTGCTGTGGGTGAAGTACCCCGGCGAATCGGACGGGGCTTGCGGCATCGGCCCCGACATCCCTGCGGGCACCTTCTCTCCCTATCTGGCCGAACGCCTCATCGACGGCACCTGAGCCACTGCCGGCGCCTTGAGGCTCGCCCCCGGGGCAGGCCCCGGCCCGCGCACGCGGGTCCGCCACCGCGCGGGGCGCACCTAGAATGGATCACGGCACCTGAGGCGACCCTCCGCCGAGCGCCGCCGCGACTTCGCGGACTGCACCGCACCCCCGAGGGAGTTACCGGGCCCGCCGCTGCGCGGCCCCGGGGCGACCGGAATCCGGGGCGCGGGGGAGAGCGGACCACACGGTGCCCACCACACACGGCGTACTGGTACGCCACTACACCCCTCATCCGGCGCTCGGCCGCCACCAGGTCCTCGACGCGCGCTCGCTGGCCCACCGCCGACGCCACCACGGCGCTGCGCTGCGCGCGGTCCGCTGGCAGCCCGCCATCCCCGTCCTGAACCAGCAGGACCTGGTCGCCCAGGGCATCGAGACCTCCGCGCTCGTGGCCGGTGCCCCGGACGTCGACGCGGTCGGCTCGTGCACCGCGAATGCCGCCGCGGCCGCGCTGTCTGTCCTGCTGGACCCTGACGGCCTCGCGCGCGCCGGACTGGCGACCAACGACGCGGCCGCCGCCGAACGCTGGGCCATCGCCCTGTACGCCGAGGCCACCGCCCTGGACGAGTTCATCCCCTACCAGTGGCCGCCCGCCGACAGCGGCAGTTCCGGCCTCGGCGTCGCCCGCGCGCTGAAAGCCCGCGGCCTGATCGGCTCCTACACCCACGCCCTAGACGCCGACGCGCTCGCCGCCGCCCTGCAGGACGGCCCGGTGCTGCTCGGACTGCCCTGGTTCACCGCCTGGTTCACCCCGGGCCGCGACGCCTTCGTCGACACCGTCCCGTACTGGCGCACCTCCGGGCTGGCCGGCGGCCACGAAGTGTGCGCGATCGGTCTCGAGGAGGTCGCCCAGCACCGCGACGGCCGAATCATCCCGGAGCGCACCGTGCTGCGGCTGCGCAACTCCTGGGGCCCCGCGTGGGGCCAGGGCGGCGACTTCTTCCTGCGGCTGTCCACCTACGTCGCCCTGCGCGAGCAGATCGACGCGATCCAACTCCACCTCTGAGGAGGAGCGCCATGCCCACCTTCCACGCTGCCGTCGTCCATCCCGACCAGTCCGTCACCTACTGCGGCACCGTCGACCAGGACCACGTCGACCAGGCCGCCGCGATCGCGCACCTCGACACCACCCCCCGCGTCCTGCGCGAACACCCCCGCCACCCCGGCTCGCTGTTCGTGCTGCGCGAGGACGGGGACCTGGACTGGTACCAGCCCCTGGACGCCGCCCCCGCCCCCGTCCGCGCGCCGGACCCCGCACCGCGCCCCGGCCCCACCGACGCCGAGCTGCCCGGCCCTGAGGACCTGCCCCGCGGCGCCACCGGCACCGTGTGGATCCCCGGCGCCATCCGGCTCGGCAGCGGCTCCATCGGCGGGCCCATGGACACCCCGCACAACCCGCCGCGCGTCGTGCACCACTCCACCGAGTCTCCGGCCGGAGGCCGCTACCTGGAGTCGGTCGGCTCCTACCTCATCCGGGTCGGCGCCGAGCCGCAGCTCATCTACTGCCCGGTCACCGACCGCGTCGGGCAGTTCGGGCCGCTGCACCTCAGCGGCCGCGCCCTGCGCAACGACGGCCGCCGCCGCACCAACCGCGAGGGCCGCGTCTGCATCCAGATCGAGGTCCTCGGCCGCGCGAAGACCCCGTGGACCAACGGATGGGACCCGGCGAAGAAGCCGGGCTGGCAGAGGATCCTCAAAGCCGCGCGCTCCTGGGGCGTACCGGACGTCTTCCCCGCCGGGCCGCCGGCGAAGTACCCCGGCCCGGGCAAGCCCCGCTCCCGCAGCATCTGGCAGTCCAAGGGCGGCCACTTCTCCCACGGCGACGTCCCCGGCAACGACCATGGCGACCCGGGGGCCATCAGCACCGCCAAGGTGCTGCTCAAGACCGACACCACCCCGCCCTCCGAGCCGTCTCCGGGCAGGCCCAAGCCCAAGGTCAGCGTCGCCCGGCTGGTCGCCGCGGCGAAGAAGGACCTCCCCGCGGCCGACGGCCACACCACCCACCCCGCCGACGTCCGCATCGTCGAACGCGCCCTGGCCGCCGAGGGCCTCCTGGAGGAGCGGTACGTCGACGGCAGCTTCGGCACCAAGACCAAGACCGCCTACGCCGCCTGGCAGCGCAGCAAGGCCGGCGGCTCCTACACCGGCGCCGCCGCTGACGGCATCCCCGGCCTGGCCTCCCTGCGCCGCCTGGCCGCGCGCCACCACTTCACCGCCACCGCCTGACCCCACGAGGAGTACCCCCGCCATGACCCAGCCCACCACCGCCCGCTTCCTGGCCGACCTGGCCGAGCGCACCGGCCTGACCTACCTCGAGACGCTCCTGGGCCTGCTGCTGGCCGGCCAGGTCACCGACATCGTCGACCTGTCCTTCTGGCAGTCCGCCGCCGTCGCCGCCCTGCCCGCGGGCCTCACCGTGATCAAGGGCGCCATCGGCAGCCGCCTCGGGCAGATCGGCACAGCCTCCTGGCTGCCCGCGCCCTCCGACCCCACCCACCGCTTCTGACCCCCTGACCCAAGGACCGGATCGTGCCCGACGGAGAGGTAGCCCTCGAACTGGCCGAACTGCGGCGCTCCCTCGAAGTCGGGCTCGCCCGGATCGACGGCCAGCTCGCGCTGATCGCCCAACGCTCCGACCAGACCGAGAAGGATCTCGCGGACCTCGAACAGCGGGTCACCGTGCTGGAGCGCGCCCGCTGGCCGCTGCCCACCCTCAGCGTCCTGATCGCCCTGGGCGCCCTGGTCATCGGGGCGTGGACCGCCCTGTCACGCTGACCCACCCGCGAAAGGAGGCACCGCTGATGGACGCGTACGGCTCCTACGCCGAGCTCGCCCGCAAGCAGATCGAAGGCATCGACTACCAGCGCCTGTGGCGCGCCTCCCAGTGCTCTTCCCTGCTGCACCTGGCCATCCACGGCGGCGGCATCGAACAGGGCACCAGCGAGCTCGCCGAAGCGGCCGCCGACAGCATCCACGACCTGTACGTGTTCGACGGCCTCAAGCCCGCCAACAACAGCGAGCTGCACATCACCAGCGTCCGCTTCGACGAGCCGACGGCCCTGCAACTGGTGCAGGCGGCCAGCCATGTCGTGGCCTGGCACGGCGCGGCCGGGACCGCCCCGGCCACCCTGGTGGGCGGCCGCGACTACGTCCTGCGGGACCGCATCGCCCTGGAACTGACCCGCGCGAACTTCACCGTGCAGATCGCGCCCGGCAACCTCGACGGCAGCGAGGAGGCGAACATCTGCAACCGCGGCGCGCGCCGCATGGGCGTCCAGCTCGAACTGACCACCGCGCAGCGCCAGGCCTTCTTCGAGGGCGGAGACCTCTCCCGCCCCAACCGCGACAAGGTCACGCCCGCCTTCACCACCTACGTCAGCGCCGTGCGCCGCGCGATCGCCCAGGCCCTGGTGACGCAGGTGCGGGGATGAGCCCGGCGAGGCCCGGTCAGGCGCTGACGGGCGCGCCCGGGCCGCGGCGGTGACGGCCGCGCGTGTCGATGACGAGCACCGGCGGGCAGGCGGGGCAGGAGATGAGATCGGGGCCGATCCAGCGCCACCCCGCGTCCCACAGCGCCGAGTGGTCCCTGTCGGACGGCAGGTCGGCGGTTTCACCGCAGGCGGTGCACTGGATGGACATGCGGCGGGTCAGGGTCGACATGGCTGCACCGTAACGCCCGCCGGGCCCGGTGGGGGAATCCGGGCGCCCGGTCAGGCCGTGGGGGGCCGGTAGACCAGGGTGTACCGCTCGGCGAGCACCACCGTCTCCAGGACGCGGGCGGCGCCGGCCGCAGGGCGTTCCACGCGCGTGGCCACGGTGACGATCTGGCCGACCACGCCTTCCAGCGCCCGGGCCTCGGTGTCCAGCGCGGGCCGTGCGGTGATCTCCACCTCCGGGGCGGCGGGCGTGGCCTTCCCGCTCGCCAGCTGGTAGGCCGTCAGCACCTGCACGGCGGCGCCGTCCTGCCGGAACAGCCGAACACGGCGCTTGACCTTGCGGCCCGCGGTGATGCCCAGCCGCCGGGCCGCGCCCGCGGGCGCGGGGACGCTCGCCACCGGCTCGAGCTCGATCACATCGGGGAACAGGCCTGATTCGCCGTTCTCCAGGCGGAACACCGGCTGTTCGGCGTCGGGGGAGTCGTGCAGGACGAGGCGCTGCGGCTCGGGCCGCTCCCGCACGTAGGTTCCATCGCCGGTACGGGCCACCAGCAGGCCCTCGGCCACCAGGACCTTGCGGGCCTCGAGGATCACGGTGTCGGAGACCCCGAACCGCTCCTGCAGTTCCGTCAGCGACGCGATCCGGTCGCCGGGACGCAGCCGCCCCTCAGCGATCTCGTCGCGCAGTTCCTGGGCGACGCGCCGGTAGGCCGTCGTGCGCCTGGCCACACAGTCCCCTCGTCGTCTCTCGTACGCACAAAGCGCCCGCCAGGACCGGGACGGCGCTCGCCAACCGCGCGTGCGCCCCTTCCAGGACCTGACCGGTCTCCGCCTTGGCGTGGGCCGGGTGCCCGACTGACGGTGTGTCCGGCCGTCATGTCGTCTTAATCATGGCACGGCATCCGGCCTGGCCACAGTGATCCACTCGTACCGCGGCAGCACCGGTTCATGCTCCCGGGAACTCAACGGTCTCGGACCGCGCCGAGGCCCCGGGGGGGGGGGGCGGGCCCGCCCCCGCGGGGGGGGGGGGGGGGGGGGCGCGGCGGCGGGCGGGGGGGGGGGGGGGGCCC
>NZ_JASCXL010000074.1:0-45591 GCF_030010595.1 Streptomyces sp. CC224B
GGCTGCCCTAGCGCCCGTCCGGCGGGGGCGCCGCCCCGGCCCGGGGCGCGGGCAGCGACTCCAGCAGGTGCACGGCGGCGTCCCGCAGGTACCCGGGCGCGGCGCCCGGCTCGCGCAGGCGGTGCGCGAGGTGCCCGAGGACCTCGGTGGTCCGGGCCGAGCCGATGGTCCGGGCGCGCGGCGCCAGGTCCGCGACGAGGCGCTCGGCGTCCCGCCAGGCCCCGGCCCGGACGAGGGCCGCGAGCAACTGGGCGGTGAACAGGTGCCGGTAGGACGGCCCCGGGGCGGTGGCCGCGCGGTGCAGCGCGGGCACCGCGCGGCGGGTGTCGCCCAACCGGGCCAGGACCCAGCCGCGGTGGCCGAGCAGCTCCGCCTCGTCGAGCCACCACGCCCACGGCGGGTCGCGGCGCGAGACCCCGTCGAGGAAGAGACTCCCGGCCTGCCCGATCAGCTCGCGCGGCGCGTGCCGGGCGCCGAGCAGCGCGGTCGCGTGCGCCTCGCGGATCAGGACGAGGGCCGCCACGCGGGGCGGCAGCGTGCGCGGCCCCCGCGCGCGGGCGGCGGCGGCGAGCGCGGCGCGGGGGCGGCCGGTGTGGGTCAGGAGCATGCTGTCGTTCAGGAGCGTGAGGCGGGCCGTCCAGCGGTCGCCGCACCGCTCGGCGAGGGCCAGGGCGCGGGCGTTGAGCCGGTGGGCGACGCGGTGGTGGCCCGCGTCGAAGAGGATCCACCCGGCGACCTCGTACAGCTCGGCGAGGGCGGCGAGACGATCACTGCCCCGACCGGCGCCGCGCCCCCGACCGGCGCCGCGCCCCCAACCGGCGCCGCGCCCCCGACCGGCGCTGCGGCCCTCGTCGGCGCCGCCGAACCCGCCGCCCCAGAAGGCCCTACCAGCCCTGTCGGCCCGACCGGCCCCGTCAGCCCGACGAGCCCTGTCGGCCGGACCAGCCCCGAAAGCCCCGCCAGGCTCGCCACCCCGGCCGCCGCAGCAAGTCCCGCAGGCCCCGACGACTCGGCCGGCCTCGCCGGCCCGGTCGCCCCAGCAATTCCCGCCGTCCTCGCCAGTTCCACCGGCCGCGGCGACACGGTCAGTCCCACCAGCTCGGCCGACACCATCGGCATCGGCAGGCCCGCCGGCCCCGGCGACCCCACCACCCCCGCACCCCTCACCCCCCGCCGCGCACCGACCACCATCCGGCCCCGGCCCCGGGCCCGGGCACAGACCCGGACCCGCCCCCACACCCCGTACGCCGTACCCGACCCGGCACAGCGCCTCCCGTACCAGAGGCACCGCCGCGCGGGCGCCGCGGGTCGCGTCCACGGTGACGAGCCGCTGGACCGCGGCCCGCGCGGCCTCGGTGATGTCATCCTCGCCGTGCTCCACCACACCTCCCGGCAGCCCTCGCGGTGCTGCGCCACACCCCGCCCGCCCCGAACGGATCTCTACGTCCGCTGCAACGGCCCCCGGCCCCCCTCTGTTCCCGCCACCGCCGCGGCCGGGGCCGCCGCACCCGCCCACTCCATCCGGGCCCAGGGCAGGGCGAGTTCGTCCAGGGACGTGACCGTGCGCGGGGCGAGGGTGTCGAGCGGGGCCGCCTCGGCGTGCCGGGCGAAGACCGTGTCCACGTAGCGGTGGCCGGTGTCGGCGGCGATGAACACCGTGGTGCGGCCGGGGGCCTGCGCGCGTTCCCAGCGGGCCGTCGCGTAGCCCGCGCCGGTGGACAGGCCCGCGAAGACGGCGTGCCGCCGCAGCAGGTCGACGCTGCCGGCCAGCGCGGTGTCGAAGGACAGCCAGTGCACGGCGTCGTACGCCGCGTGGGAGACGTTGGCGAACGGGATGGAGCTGCCGATCCCGGCGATGATGATCTCCGGGTCGGCGACGTGCTCGCTGCCGAAGGTGACGCTGCCGAAGGGCTGGACGCCCACGAGCCGCACGTCCGGGGTGCGGCGGCGCAGATAGCGGGCGAGCGCCCCGGTCGAGGCGCCCGAGCCGACGCCGCCGACGAGGGTGAGGCCGCCGTCGGCGCCCGCCTCCGCGTACAGGCGGTCGGCGACCGCGCGGTAGCCGAGGTAGTGGATGTCGTCGTGGTACTGCCGCATCCAGAAGTGGTCGGGGTGCTCGCGCAGGATCTCGTGGACGCGGGCGACGCGCCGCTTCTGGTCCAGCTTCAGGTCGTCGCTCGGCGGCATCTGCTCCAACCGGGCGCCGAGGACGGCCAGTTGGGTGCGCAGGGTGTGGTCGACGGTGGTGGAGCCGACGATGTGGCAGCCCATGCCGTAGCGGTGGCAGGCGAGCGCGAGCGCGTAGGCGTAGATGCCGCTGGAGCTGTCGAGCAGGGTGGCGCCGGGGCGGACGGCGCCGGTGTCGAGGAGGTGGCGCACGGCCGCGAGGGCCGAGACGACCTTCATGGTCTCAAAGCGCAGGCAGATGAGTCCGTCGTCGACACGTATCAGGTCGGGGCGGCCGATCGCTTCCGCGATGTGCTCGTCCATGCGGGGGCTCCTCGCTGGTGGGGGAAAAGCTGGTGGGTGAAGGGGTGCCGGGGGCGGTGGGCGCGCCGGGGGGCGGCGCCGCGGCCCGGGCGCCGGGGACGGGCGGGGTGCCGGGGGAGGGGCGGGTGTGGAAGGTGTACGTGGCGGGGAGGCCGGCCGCCCGCAGGGCCCGGGCGCAGTCGCGCACCCGGCCGCGCGCGTCCGGTGCCGCCGGATCGAAGAGCAGCCCGGCCACGTTGCCGCTGTGCGCGACCTGGACGCCGACCGCACCGACGCGGCCCGCGATCTCGGTGAGCGCCGCGAACTCGGCGTGCGGCAGGACCCGTTGGCGCAGCCGGGCGCTCTCCGTGGCGACGTGGCCGAGCAGCACCGGGTCGGCCGCCGCGACGGCGCGGCGCAGCAGGGCGCGCAGCCGTTCGTACGCGCGGACGTCGGAGTCGTCCGCGCAGGCGCCGCCCCCGCCGCGGTCGCTGTCCGCGCAGCCGCCGTCCGCGGGCGCGGGCAGCGCCAGGGTGTCCACCGGACGGCCGCCGCCGAGCGCGCAGCCGACGACGAGGGCGGGCGGCAGCGCCGCGCCCAGCTCCTCGAGGACGCGCCCCTCGCGCTGGGCGAAGAGCAGCGGGCGGCCGTCGAGCATCAGCGGGTCCGAGGCGCGTTCGGCGCGCACCGCGAGCCGCGCGATGGCCTCCGGCGCCAGGCGTACGCCGTACGCGTCGGCGACGGCCCGCACCGCCGCGATCACGTCGCTGCTGGACGAGCCCATGCCGAGGCCGACGGGGATGTCGCCGTCCAGGGTCAGCTCGCCGCCGTCCAGCGGTTCCTGGCGGCGGGTCGCGCACTCGGCGAGCGCGTACGTGGCCGCGCGCAAGGCCTTGGTGCGGTCGGCGGGGACGACCGTGACCTCGTCGGTGCCCGGACGGCGGGCGAACCGGGCGCGGGTGCCGAGCCCGGCCAGCGGCAGTGTCACCAGGCCCGCGCACCGCCGCCCCCGCTCGTCCAGGAACACGCCCTGGAGGATCTCGCCGTGGTGGCAGGCGGCGTGCCCGGTGCCGACGGGCGCGGCGGCTTCCGGAGCGGTGGCCTCCGGAGCGGCGGTGCCTGCGGAGGCGCCGGCCGGGGTCGGGCCCGGCGGCCCGTGGCGCGTACGGGCGGCGGTCATGCCCCGCCCTTCCCGCCCGCCGCGGCCCGGTACCGGTACAGGGCCGTCGGCTCCGCGCTGAACTGCGAGAACGGGAACGGCTCCGCGGACAGGGCGGTCACGCCCGCGCCCAGGAAGGCCCGCGCGACGGCGCTGCCGGACTGCGCGTACACGACCAGGGGGACGCCCCGCTCGCGGCAGCGGGCGAGGATCGTGTCGAAGGAGCCGTTGGAGAGCGTCATGCCGGTGGCGACGACGGCGTCGGCGGCGTCGAGCACCTCGTGCATGTCGCGGCTCACCGGGTCGCCCCACTGCGTCGTACGCAGGTTGAAGTCGCAGGGCAGTGGGTCGCCGCCGCGCTCGCGGATGGCCGCGACCAGCGGGTTGACGACGCCGATCAGCGCGACCTTGGCACCCCGCTCGATGTCGAGCAGGCCCGCGACGGCCGCGTCCCGGGCGGCCGCGCGCACCTCGGGCGGCCCGGCGGGCAGCGTCACCGGCTCCGCGCCGGGCGCCTCGCGGTGCGGGCGGACGGCGGCCAGATAGGCGTCGAGGGCGGCCGTGCGCAGCGGCGTCGGCGCCTCCTTGAGGAGCGTGGCGAGCGGGCTCCCCGACGCCTCCCGGCAGACGGCCGGGTCGAGTTCGCCCGCTTCGAAGGCGCAGCCGCCGAAGGCGCCGCCGACGCGGACGAGGACGTACTGGTTGAGGTAGGTGACGTCGCCGCCCGCCAGCCGGGTGCCGTGGTGTGCCCAGAACACGCTGGTGGCGGTCAACTCCGCTGGATCGGGGCCGTGTTCACCGGCCAGCACCCCGGCAAGGAGCGCGTCGACCCCGGCGAGGCGCGCCGTGTCCGCCGTGTCCGTCATGTCTGCCATGCCTGCCGTCTTCCTCGTGTCCGCCGCGTCTGCCGTGTCTGCCATGTCCGTCGCATGCGTCGTATGCGTCGTATCTGCCGTATCTGCCGTATCCGTCGTGTACGCGGTGCTCGTCATGCCCGGCTCCCGTGGGTGAAGGCGAAGAGGAAGGTGAGGACGCCGTCGCGCCAGTCGCGGACGTGGTCGACGCGCGGGGTGAAGCCCCGGTCCTGGGCGTCCTGGACGATCGTGCGCAGGTCGGCCGTGTTGGACGCGATGATGTACACCTCGCCGTCCGGTGCCAGCAGCTCCCGCTCGGCGAGCTGTGCGAAGAAGCGGGCGAGCAGCGGCGCGCCGACGCAGGTGTTGCGGACGACGTCGGGGTCGTCGCTCACGGCCTGGCTGACGGCGGGCGGGTTGAAGGTGACGACGTCGAGGCGGGTGCCGGGCGGCACCCCGTCGAAGAGGTCGCCCGCGGCGGGCAGGAAGGCGGTGCCGTCCCGGGGGCCGACCAGGCGGGCGTAGTGCCGGGCGGCGGTGGCGACGCTCGTGGCGTGCACGTCCATCGCGTAGACCTCGCGGGCCCCGCGCACCCCGGCGGCGACGGCCTCGACGCCGAGCCCGGCCCCCATCGCGCCGTAGCGGCGCCCGCGGGTCTCGATGCGGCCGTCGAGGATCCGCTCGTGGATCATCCGGCTGGTCCAGCCGGGCAGGAAGACGCCCGGCGGCACGTCGAAGGTCCAGCCGTTCCACTCGTAGGCGCGGGTGGTGTGCAGGTCCTGCTTGGGCTGGTTGAGCGCGACGATCCGCTCGGCGGGCAGCGGCGGCGGCAACTGCCGCACCAGGTCGGGGCCGGTGGCCGTGGTGTCCATCAACTGTCCTTGTCCGTACAGGGGTTGGCGGGGAGGGGTATGGAGGAGCCCGGGGCGGGATCCGGGGCGGGGGAGAGGGGGGCGAGCGTCCCGCGGTAGCTGACCGCGAGGTGGCCGAGGGCGTCCGGGCCGGTCTCGGCGTCCACCTCGAAGACCTCCGCGAGCAGCTCCGGCGTCAGGACGTCCTTCGGCGGCCCGGCGGCGACGAGGCGCCCGGCGCCCAGCAGGAGCAGCCGGTCGCAGTGGCGGGCGGCCAGCGACAGGTCGTGCAGCGCCACCAGGACGGTCTGGTCCGTGCCCGCGAGCAGGGCCAGGAGCTCCAACTGGTGCTTCACGTCGAGGTGGTTGGTCGGCTCGTCGAGCAGGATGGCGTACGGCTGCTGGGCGAGCGCGCGGGCGATGTGGGCGCGCTGGCGCTCCCCGCCCGACAGGGCCTTCCAGGCGCGGTCGCGCAGCGCGGTCAGCCCGAGCCGCGCCAGGGCGGCGTCGACGACGGCCCGGTCGTGGGCGTCGGGCCCGCGCCACCGGTCGCCGAACGGGGTGCGGCCGAGGCCCACCACGTCCGCGACCCGCAGGTCGCCGTCGGTGTCGGCGGCCTGCTCCACGAAGGCCACGCGCCGGGCGATCCGCCGCGCGCTCCAGCCGCGGATCGGCTCCCCGTCGTACCGTACGGTGCCCGCGGCGGGGGTGCGCAGCCCGGCGAGGCACCGCAGCAGGGAGGACTTCCCCGAGCCGTTGGGGCCGATCAGGCCGACGGTCTCGCCGGGCGCCACGTCCAGGGACACGTCGTCGACGACCGCCCTGCCCGCGACCGCCCAGCTCAGGTGCTCGGCGGTGATCCTCACAGCTCCCCCCGCCTGCGCAGCACCAGCAGGAACAGCGGCACGCCGAGCAGCGCCGTGAAGACGCCGACGGGCACCTCCTGCGGGCTGAACGCGACCCGCGCGAGCGCGTCCGTCCACACCAGGAACACCGCGCCCACCAGCGCCGACAGCGGCAGCAGCACCCGGTGCCGGGGCCCGACGAGGAACCGTACGCCGTGCGGCACGATCAGTCCGACGAACCCGATCGCGCCCACGGTCGCGACGGCCACCGACGTCATCAGGGACGTCACCACGAGCAGCACCCAGCGCGTCACGCGCACGTCGACGCCGAGTGACGATGCGGTGTCGGAGCCGAACGAGAAGGCGTCCAGGGCGGCGGAGTTGAGCCACAGGACGAGCAGGCCCGCCGCGGTCACGGCCGCCGTCACCGCCACCGCGTCCCAGCGCGCCGGAGCCATGGAGCCGAGCAGCCACTGCGTGATCGCCCGGACCATCTCCGCGTCGCCGGATGCCATCAGGACGAGCGAGGTGAGCGCCGTGAAGAGCTGCGCCACCACGACGCCGGTCAGCACGATCCGCACCGAGTCGAGCCCGCCGCGCCGCAACAGCAGCATCAGCAGCGCGAACGACACCAGCGCGCCCACGAACGCGCCCCCGGTCACCCCGAGCGACCCCGCCCCGACGCCGAGCACCACGACGGCGACGGCACCGGTCGAGGCGCCCGAGGAGATGCCGAGGAGGTAGGGGTCGGCGAGGGCGTTGCGCGTGACGGCCTGGAGCGCCGCGCCGCACACCGCGAGCGCGGCGCCGACCAGCGCGGCCATCAGCACGCGCGGCACCCGCAGCTCCCAGATGAGCGAGTCCACGAGCGGCGGCAGCGGCTCGGTGCCCAGGCCCAGGTGGAAGCCGACGCTGCGCCCGACGTCGCCGTACGGGACGTCGGTGGTGCCGATGCGCACGGAGACGGCGGCGGACGCGACGAGGGCGAGCACGGCCAGGAGGAAGATCCCGGCCCGGGTCCCGGCCCGGGTCCCGGCCCCGCGCACGGCGGTCCGTACGGAACCGGGGGCCGCCGCGGCGGTCGCGGCGACTGCGGCGGTCGTGATCCGCGGGTCGCGCGCCGACGGGTGCAGCAGGTCCGGTACGCGGTGCCCGCCCGGCAGCCCGGGGACGGGGGCGGGCGCCGGGGCACCGGCGGGGACGCCGACGGTGCCCGGTACGTCCGGGCTAGCGGACATACCCGAGGTCCTTCATCCCCGCGACGAGCCGCGGCAGCGCGCCGGAGGCCCGGACCGACGGGTCCATCTCCGTGCCGGGGATCTCCACGAACCGCTTCTTCTCCACCGCGGGGAGCTTCGCCATGACCGGGTTGGCGCGGATCGCCCTCAGCTTGTCCGCGGCGCTGTCGCCCGGCTTGCCGCGCTCGGACAGGTCGCCGACCACGATGAAGTCCGGCTTGCGCTTGGCGACCTCCTCCCAGGTGACCTGCGGCCAGTCCTCGTCGACGTCGTCGAAGGCGTTGCGCGCGCCGACCAGGCGGCTCATCTCGCTGGGGATCGCCGACTTCCCCGCGACGTAGGGGGTGTCGCCGTACACGGAGTACACCCACACGACGCTCGGTTCGCCCTTGACGCCGGCCTTGGTCCGCGCCGCCTCGGCGAGCGTGGCGCGCTGCCGCTTCACGAGCTGCCGTGCGCGCTCCTCGACGCCGAAGACCCGCCCGAGGTCGGTGTAGTCCTGGAAGAGCAGCTCGAAGGGCGACCTGGCCTTGCCGCCCGCCGTGTTTTGCTTCGGGCAGTCCACGGCGCTCACGAACGACGGCAGGCCGAGCTCCGCCAGCTCCTCGCGGGTGCCGACGCGGTCCTTGGTGAAGTAGTCCGTGAAGCCGCCGAGGGTGAAGTCCGGGGTGGCGGCGCGCAGTTGCTCGCCGGTGAGGATCTTCGGGCTGAGCACGTCGACCTTGTCGTACGCGGCCCGGTACTCCGGCGCGATCTTCGTCTTGAGGTTGGACGTACCGGCCATGCGCTTCTCCAGGCCGAGCGCGAGCAGCACCTCCGTGGACGACTGGTCCAGGGCCACGGCGCGCTTCGGCGGCCCGTCGAAGCTCAGCTTCTTGCCGCAGCTCGTGACGGTCGTCTTGCGGGCGGCGGCCGCCGCGCCGTCCGACGTGCCGCCGTCGCCGTCGCCGGACGAACAGCCGACGGCCGTGAGGGAGAGGGCCAGGGCGGCTATGCCGAGGCGGGCGGGGTGACGCATGGGACCTCCGGTCGTGGGGTGGGACGCGACAAGGGTACTGTAATGGCAATCATTTTCATTAACGTTCACGGGGGTGACCGTGGCCGAGCGGCGACCGCCGATCGGCACCGGGCAACTCCGGTACGGGCGGCGGCACTTGGGTGTCGCCGCGCCTCCGCATAACGATTTCGAGATCCGCGCGGCCCGCGCGGACGGCACCGTCCAAGACCCGCGCGACCCCGCGCGGGCGACAGCAGAGGAGTACGTCACGTGGCGACCACGCCAACGCACACGGCCGAGCACGCCGAGGGAGCCGGAGGGGAGCCCCCGGCGACCGCCGCCCGGCGCGGCGTCCTGCGGGACCCCGCCTTCCTGCGGCTCTGGACGGGCACCACCGCGTCCGGGCTCGCGACCTGGGCGCTGCCCTTCGTGCTCGGGCTCGCCGTCCTCGACCGCACCATAGGCGCGGGCACCCTCGGCCTGCTGCTCGCCGCCCGCACCGCGGGCTTCCTCGTCGCGGTCGCCGTCGGCGGCGTCCTCGCCGACCGGTACTCGCGGCGCGGCGTCGTGCTCTGGGCGGGCCTGGCCGCCGCGGCCGCCACACCCCTCCTCGCGGCCGGGCTCGGCCGCTCACTGCCGCTCGCGCTCGCCGCGGCCGTGGTCGCGGGCGCCGGGCAGGGCGCGTGCCGCCCCGCCTTCCAGGCCCTGACCGCCGAAGTCGTCGACGAGGAGCGGCGCCAGGCCGCCAACGCCGCGATGACCCTCTCCGTCCGGGCCACCACCCTCGCCGGACCGTCCCTCACCGCGCTGCTCGCCGTCGTCCTCGACACCTGGGCGCTGCTGCTCGGCATCGGCCTGCTGTGGCTGGCGGCGGCGCTGGTGCCGGGGCCCGGCGCGGGCACCCGCCCCGGGGCGGGGGAGCCCGGGACCCGGGCCTCCTTCGCCGCCGAGTTCGCCGAGGGGCTGCGCGAGGCGCGGCGGCACCCGTGGTTCCTCGCCGGGCTCGGCGCCCTCACCGTCGTCATCGCCACCGGCTACTCGGCCACCGGCGTCGCCCTCCCGCTCGTCAGCCGCGACAAGTACGACACCGAGGTGGTACTGGCCGCCGCGATGACCGCGTACACGCTCGGCGCCCTCGGCGGCGCCCTGGTCGTCGCCCGCTGGCGGCCGCGCGCCCAGGGCTGGGCCGCCCTCGCGGGCCTCGCCCTCTACGGCTTCGCGCCGCTCAGCCTGGTGCTGCCGGTGCACTGGGTGGTCGTCGTCGCCGCGTACGCCGTGGCCGGGGTGGGCATCGAACTGTTCAACGTGCCGTGGTTCACCGCCACCCAGCGCGAGGTCGCGCCCGACAAGCTGGCCAGGGTGTCCTCCCTCGACTTCATGCTGTCGTACGGCCTCGCGCCCGCCGGGCTCGCGTTGATCGCCCCGGCCATCGACCACTTCGGACCGGGCCCCGTCCTGGCCGTCTGCGCGGGCCTGTGCTTCGCCGCCCCCGCGGTGGCGGCCCTGGTCCCCAGTGCCCGCTCCTTCGCCAGGGCCGGGGCCGGGGCCCGCTGAGCGCGGGGGCCTTGGCCTCGCTTTCCCACCCGCCCACCCGTGCGGCCCCGGTGCGCGGGCTGGGCCCCGACCTGGCGGCTGCGGGCCGCCGCGGACCTCCCCCGCCGCTGGCGCGGCGGGGTGCTTTCCCACCCGCCCACCCGTATCGCCCTGGTGTGTTCGCAGGCCCCGGGGCAGGGTATTTCAGCCCGTCCGGCGTTTGAGGACGAGGCGCGGAGCGCCGAAAAAGCGGGGTCCAGGGGCGGCAGCCCCGGGTTTCGGGAAAGGGGCGGGACTGGGGCGCCCCCGCGAGGGCCCGCCGGGGCTACAGCGGGGCCTGCCACGTCACCGTCGTACCCCCGTCCGCCCCGTCACAGCTTCCGTCGTCGAAGACGACAAGCCGCACCCCCTCCCGCCCGTCCGGCAACGCCACCCCCACCTCCACCACCACCTCCACCCGCGTCACCCCGCCCCGCCGGGCCGCCGCCGCCAGAGCCCGCCGCAACGCGGCGACGAGCTGCTTCGCCACGGCCTCCGTCACCTGCGTGTCCACGGCCCCCGCAAAGCGCACGGACGGCTGCACCCCGAGCACCGCCCCCGCCCCCGCCGTCTCCTTGAGCACCTTCCCCCGGAACGTCGTGGGCGCCTCGGCGGGCGGCTGCTGCAGGGCGAAGATCGCCGTCCGCACCTCCTGGATCGTCGACTCCAGCTCGTCCACGGCCTGGTCCAGGGCCGCCCGCACCGGCGCGTCCGTGGCCCGGCGCCGCGTCGACTCCAGCATCATGCCGGTCGCGAACAGCCGCTGGACCACGAGGTCGTGCAGGTCCCGGGCGATCCGGTCGCGGTCCTCGAACACGGCCAGGCGCTGCCGCGACTGCTGGGCGTCGGCCAGGACGAGGGCGAGCGCCGCCTGGGAGGCGAACTGCGTGGCGAGCAGCCGTTCCACCGCCGTGTACGGGCGCTCGCCCCGGCGGCGCGGCAGCGCCAGCGTGCCGATGAGCCGGCCCCCGGCCTGCAACGGCAGCATCATGCTCGGCCCGAACCTCGACCGCACGCGGGTCGTCATCCGGGGGTCGGTCGCGGAGTCCTCGACGAACACGGGCTGGCCGCCGAGGAGTTGCTCCAGTACGGCGCTGCCGGGCTCGATGGTGGTGCCGATGAGGTCGTTCTGCGCGGCGGCCGCGGGATGCCGCCGCTGCCCCTGCCGCGACTCCCGCCCCTGCTCACCCCCTGGCCCCAGCTCACCCCCCGGCCCCTGCTCCCCGTCCGTCGCCGCCGCGACGATCCGCATGCCGCCCTCCTCGGTGGGCTGGAGCACGACCCCCGCCGCCGCGTCCGCGAGGAGCCGGGCCTGCTGGGCCACCGTCATCAGGGCGTCCGCCGCGGCCTCGCCGGTGAGCAGGGCGGTGGTGACCGCCGCCGCGCCCTCGATCCAGCGTTCGCGCTGGCGGGCGGTCTCGTACAGGCGGGCGTTGCCGACCGCGATGCCCGCCTGGCTCGCCAGAACCCGCAGCAGGTCGCGGTCCTCGTCCGTGAAGACGCCGCCGGGCGCGTGCGTGAGGTGCAGCCGGCCGAACTCCTCGTCCCCGACGCGAATGGGAACGCTCACCACATCCCCCCGCCCATCTCCACGGACGTCCCCCTGCCCATGTCCGCGCACATCCCCCCGCCCATGTCCGCGCACATCCCCGCCCCCGCCCGCCCGGAACAGCTCCGCCCGCCCGCTCTCCGCCGCCGAGACGCGCAGGACGCCGCGGCGGGCCCCGGTCAGGGCGGTGGCGCTGTCCACGACGTGCTGGAGGGTGGGGCGGAGGGCGAGCTCCGTGCCGACGCTCAGGACCGCGTCCAGGAGCAGCGGCAGCGAGGGCCCGCCGGCGTCGTCGGTCATGGCGGCGGCGTACTCCCGTGGGCCAGGAGGAAGGAGCGGGCGGCCGGTCCCCGCCGGGGGAGGCCGCGGGCGTGCGGCCCGTCAGCTCCCGGTCAGGGGGGACAGGACCAGCGGCTGGATCTTGCCCTCCAGCATCGCGCCCAGGCCGAGGACCGCGCACACCTCGGGCCGTTCCGCGATGCGTACGGGCATCCCCGTGGCGTCGCGCAGCATCTGGTCGAGGCCCGGGAGCAGCGCGCTGCCGCCGACCATCGTGATGCCCCGGTCGGCGAGGTCGGCCACCAGGTCCGGCGGGCAGTCGCGCAGCACCTTGCCGATGCCGTCGAGCACGGCGGTGAGCGGGGTGTGGATGGCGTCGCGGACGGCCGCCGTGTCGACGCGGACGGAGCGGGCGAGACCCGTGGCCACGTCCCGGCCGTGGATCTCGGTGGACTCCGGGCCCTGCGGGGTCAGGCCGTTGCCGTGCAGGGCGAGTTGCAGCGGCCGTACCGACTGGGAGGGCAGCATCAGCTCGTGCTGGTGGCGCAGGTGCTGGACGATCGCGTGGTCGATGGCCTCGCCGCCCACCGGGATCCGCTCGGCGGTGACGATGGAGCCGAGGGAGAGCACCGCGATCTGCGTGGCCGCGGCCCCGCACACCATGATCATGGTCGCTTCCGGCTGTTCCACGGGCAGGCCGCAGCCGACCGCCGCCGCGATGAGCGTGTCCACCAGCTCCACCCGCCGCGCGCCGAGGCCCACCAGTGTCTCGACGGTGGCGCGCTGCGCGAGCGGGTCCGCGTCGTGGGGGGTGCACGCGGCGGCCCGCAGCAGCGGCTTGCGGCGCAGGGCGCGGCGCAGCTTCTCGCCGAGCAGGCTGCGTACCATGCGCTGCGCCATCTGGATGTCGACGACCGTGCCGCCGGACACGGGGCGCACCACCCGGATGTAGCCGGGGGTACGGCCCGTCATCTGCTCCGCGAGCTGTCCGACCGCGATGAGCGCGCCCGTGCGCGTGTTCACGGCGGCGACGCTCGGCTCGTCGACGACGAGCCCGGCCCCCTTCACGAACACGCGCGTGCGGGCCGCACCGAGGTCGACGCCGATGTGGCAGCGGCGAAGCTGTTCCAGACTGACGGTCACGGCGGATCCTCCCGAGAGCACGCGGGGGCCCACCGGGCGGTGGGCCTTGCTCCGCATCCTCCGAGGCTCCGGGCCGCCGCGCATGCCGGGATGGGCCGTGCGGGGAGCGGCCGTGCGGGTGTTCCGTGCCCGCGCGGGGCACCCGTACCGCGCGGGAAATCCCTGGCCGGGTCCCGTCGGCCGCCGGTTACCATCCCGTGTGACACGAGCGAAGACGGATGACGCGACTGACGGTGAGGGGTCCGGCATACCCGGGGAGGCGCCCGGTGCGGCCGCCGTGGAGCAACCCGGCACACCCGCCGTGGAACACCCCGGCACACCCGCCGGCGAAGGGCCCGGCGGACCTCCCGGGAGGGGACCCGGTGCACCTCCCGGGGAGGCTTCGGGCGCGCCCACCGGACGAGGGTCCGAAGGGAAGTCCGAAGGGGGGCCCGAAGGGGGGTCCGGAGGAGGGCCCGACGGGGGGTCCGGCGCCCCGCCGCCCAAGCGCCGCATCCTCGCCGACCTGACCCCGCTGCGGACCTCCGCCGACTACCGGCGCCTGTGGATCGGCAACACCGTCTCCTGGGTCGGCCAGGCGATGACCGCGCTCGCGGTGTCCCTCCAGGTGTACGACATCACCGGGTCCAGCTTCTCCGTCGGCCTGGTCGGCCTGTTCTCCCTCGTCCCGCTCGTCGTCTTCGGCCTGTACGGGGGCGCGATCGCGGACACCGTGGACCGCCGCAAGCTCGGCCTGTACTCGGCGGCCGGGCTGTGCGCGCTGTCCTTCGTCCTCGCGGCGGCGGCCTTCGTGGACTTCCACCACGTGTGGTTCCTGTACGGCGTGGTCGCGCTCCAGGCGACGTGCGGCGCCCTCAACTCGCCCGCCCGCACCGCGATGGTCCCGCGCCTGCTGCCGCCCGAGCAGCTCCCCGCAGCCAACGCCCTGAACTCCCTGACCACGACGTCCGGCACCACCGTCGGCCCCATGCTGGGCGGCGTCATCGTCGGCCTGTGGGGCTACCAGGCGGCGTACGCCATCGACGCCGTCACCTTCACCGCCGCGCTGTACGCGATGTGGCGGCTGCCGTCGATGCTCCCCGGCGACGACGGCTCCGGCACCGACACCAGCACCAAGGGCGACGGCGCGGCGGCGGGCGGCGGCAAGCGGCGCCGGGCCTCGGTCGTCGACGGGCTGCGCTTCCTCGCCACCCGCCCCAACCTGCGCATGACGTTCTTCACCGACATGTGCGCGATGGTGCTCGCGCACCCGCGCGCGCTGTTCCCCGCCGTCGCCGTCGTCTGGTACGGCGGTGACGCGAAGACGGCGGGCCTGCTCGCGGCGGCGCCCGCCGTGGGGGCGCTGCTCGGCGGCGTGTTCTCCGGCTGGCTGGGCCGCGTCCACCACCACGGGTTCGCCATCGCCCTGTCGGTGGCGGGCTGGGGCACGGCCGTCGCCGTCTTCGGCCTCACCCGCGACCTGTGGCTCGGCGTCGTCTTCCTCGCCCTGGCGGGCGCCGCCGACACGGTCTCCATGGTGTTCCGCAGCACGATGCTCCAGGCGGCCACGCCGGACGCGATGCGCGGGCGGCTGCAGGGCGTGTTCATCGTCGTCGTGGCGGGCGGCCCCCGCCTCGGCGACTTCCTCGCCGGCACGGTCGGCGACCTGGCCTCGCCCCGGGTGGCGATCGTCGGCGGCGGCGTCGCGTGCGTGGTCGCGGTGGGCCTGCTGGTCCTGCGCTGGCGCGCCTTCCTGCGGTACGACGCCCGCGACCCGCAAGCCTGAACCCCGGCGGCCGGGCGCGGGGGCTGCCGCACGGGCGGGGGCCCGGCGCCCCGGTCAGGGGGTGGCAGGGGACTCCGGACCGGTGGGAGACTCCTGGTTGGTCGGGGACTCCTGGCCGGCGGGGGCCGGACGGTCCTTCTCCGGTGACCAGGCGAGCCGCACCAGCAGGTGCCCCTCGGCGGATCCCTTGACCAGGACCGCCCCGGCCTCCGCGGTCATCCGTACGCCGAACTCGATCTCCACGGAGTCCGGCTTGAGCGTGCCGTCCCGGAACACCCGCAGCGCCGCCTCGGCGGCCGCACGCGCGCTGTCCAGGGTGGACTCGAAGGTGCGGGCGGCCTGGGCGGGGCCGTCGCCGCGCGAGACCAGGCGGACGCCGTCCATGTCCTCGGGGTCGAGGGCGACGGCCACCCGCGCGCCGCTGTCCGTCGTGAACTCGACCAGCCCGCCGTCCATACCGCCCCCGTCGTTCGGTCACCGGGAGCACATTCTGACCGAGGCCGACGCCCACGGGAAGCCTCGCGGGTGGCGCCCCAGCCCCACCCCTTCCCGAAACCGAGGGCTGCCGCCCTTCTCGTCTGGGGCTTCGCCCCTTTCCCCCGTTGTTGGCGCTCCGCGCCTCGTCCTCAAACGCCGGACGGGCTGAGATGTCCTCGACTCGCCGTCGTCGGGTGCCCGCCTGTGGTGGATCACGGTCAGCCGACGACGGCGCGCGGCGGACACTCCCAGCCCGTCCGGCGTTTGAGGACGAGGCCGCCAGGCCGATGGAAGGGTGGGTGGGTGGGGAAACGCACCGGCAGTCGACGACGGTGGGACGCGGGACGGCTCCAGCCCGTCCGGCGTTTGAGGACGAGGCCGGAGGCCGATGAAGGGCGGGTGGGTGGGACCGGCCCGGGGTCAGGGTTGGGCCGTCAGGCCTCGCTTGAGGACCTTGCCCATGTCGTTGCGCGGCAGCGCGTCCAGGTGGTGGACCACGCGAGGGCGCTTGTGGGGGGCCAGGCGGGAGGCCACGTGGTCGGCCAGGGCGGCGAGGGAGGGCGGGGCGTCGGGGTCGGCGGGGACGATCCAGGCGACCACGCGCTCGCCCAGGTCGGGGTCCGGCTCCCCGGTGACGGCGGCCTCGCGCACGCCCTCGTGTTCGAGGAGCGCGTTCTCGATCTCCCCGGCCCCGATCTTGTAGCCACCGCTCTTGATGAGGTCGGTGGCCTTGCGGCCGACGATGCGGACGTAGCCGTCGGGGTCGCGCACCGCCATGTCCCCGGTACGGAACCAGCCGCCCTCCGCGAAGGCCTCCGCGGTCGCGTCGGGGCGGTTGAGGTACTCGGTGAACAGGTTCGGGCCGCGCACCTGGATCTCGCCGACCGCCTCCGGGCCGGTGCCGGAGATCTCCTGGCCCGCCTCGTCGACGAGGCGGAGTTCGACGCCCGGCAGCGGCACGCCCACCGTGCCCGCGCGCGCCTCGCCGTCCGCGCGGACGCTCGTGTTCATGAGCGTCTCGCTCATCCCGTACCGCTCGATGACGCGCCGCCCCGTGGCGGAGGCGATGCGCTCGTGGTCGTGCACCGGCAGCGCCGCCGAGCCGGACACCAGGAGCCGTGCGCCCGCGAGAGCCTTGACGAGGCCGGGCTCGTCGGGCAGCGCCTCCGCGATGCGGTGGTACATCGTCGGCACGCCGAACAGCATCGTCGCCCCGCCGGCCAGCTCCCGCGCCACCCCCTCCGTGCTGAACCGGCCCAGGTGCCGCACCGAGCCGCCGCGCCGCAGCGGGCCGAGGACGCCGAGGATCAGGCCGTGGACGTGGAACAGCGGGAGCCCGTGCACCAGGACGTCGTCGCCCGTCCACTGCCAGGCGTCGGCGAGCGCGTCGAGCGTCGCGGACAGCGCGCGCCGGGGCAGGACCACGCCCTTCGGCGGGCCCGTGGTGCCCGAGGTGTAGACGATGAGGGCGGGAGCGCCGGCCGGCACCGCGCGCGGTGCCGGGGCGGCGGTGCCGGGCGGGGCGGTCGCGGCCACGTCCAGGCGGGCCACGGCGGCAAGGGCCGGCGGGAGGTCGTCCCCGGGCGCCGCGAGCACCAGCGACGGCTCGCTGTCACCGAGGATGTGCGCCAGCTCCCGCTCGCCCGACCTGGGGTTGAGCGGCACCGCGGGCACCCCCGCGAGCAGCGCCGCCACCACGCCGACCGCCGTCTCCAGGGCCGGGGTCGCCCACACGGCCACGCGGGTCGCGCCCGCCTCGGTGAGCCGCCCGGCCAACGCGCCCGCGCTCGCGGCGAGTCCGGCGTACGTCAGCTCCCGGTCGCCGAACCGCAGGGCCGGGGCGTCCCCCGGCGCCGTCAGGGCGGGGAAGAGGGGTTCGGGTTCCACGAGTCGTCCTCCGTATGTCATGTCCTCGGGGCCGCGCGACCACCGGCGTCCGCGACGGCCGCCGACGATCAGTTCCACCGCCAACCTATCCAGCGCCCCGCCCCTGCAAGCCCCCCGGCCGCGTCCCCTCTCGCCCGTCCGGAATCCCAAGCGTGCGTCACAAGCGTTCGTCACAGGCGTTCCCCCCGGATCGGCGGGTATCCGGTGTCATGGCGGCGCCGCCTCCCCTGGGACGAGGGGAGCCGGCGCCGCCTTCCGGTCCGGGGTCCCGGGGCCCGGGCCGCGGTGTGGCCCGTGTCTCAATTCGCTTTCCGTGCCCGGCCGGTGCGCGTTAGCCTGCGCGCGGCCGATCACCCGGATCGTCCGCGCGTATCCGAGGAGAGCGCCCGTGGCCGTCGCCGTCGCCCTTGCCACCTACCGGCCCCGCCCCGACATCGTCACCGACCGCGACCTGCCGCGCCTGGTACGGGCCCTCGGCGAGGCCGGTGCCACGGCCCGCGCCGAGTACTGGGACGACCCGGACGCCGACTGGGGCGCCTACGACCTCGTCCTCATCCGCTCGACGTGGGACTACATCGAGCGCGTCGCCGAGTTCACGGCGTGGGCCGACCGCGTCGCGGGTCTGACGGTGCTCGCCAACCCGGCGGACGTCGTGCGCTGGAACACCGACAAGCGGTACCTGGGCGACCTCGCGGCGGCCGGGGTGCCCACCGTGCCGACGGCGTACGTGGCACCCGGCGAGGACCTTGAAGGCGCCCTGCCCGACCGGGAGTTCGTCATCAAGCCGACTGTCGGCGCCGGGTCCCTGCTCGCCGCCCGCCACCTGCCCGGCGAGCAGGGCACCGCCCGCGACCACCTGGCCCGGCTCGGCGCCGCCGGGCTCACCGCCGTGGTGCAGCCCTACATGCCCCGCATCGACACCACCGGGGAGCGCGCCCTGATCTTCTTCGGCGGCAGCCACCTGCACGCCATCCGCAAGGGACCGGTCCTCACGCCCGGCATCGCGTACGACGCGGCCAGGACCGCGCACCCGGACGTCCGCGTCTGGCAGGCCACTGACGCCGAACTCGCCGTCGCGGAGCAGGCCCTGGCCGCCGTGCCCGGCGCGGCCGAGCCGCTGTACGCCCGCGTGGACCTGGTCGACGGCGACGACGGCGCGCCGTGCGTGATGGAGCTGGAGCTCATCGAGCCGAACCTCTTCCTGGCCGAGCACCCCGGTTCGCTCGCCACGGTCGCCGAGCGGATCGTCAAGGCGGTCGGCTAGGGCCGGTCGGGGAACGACACCCGCTGCAGCAGCCCCCAGGTGAACTCCGCCACGCACGGCCGCGGCGGGGAGCCCTCGTCGTCCGGGCCGCTGAACGCGAGCCGCCACCGCGTCGGCGCCGTGCCCTCCATCGGCCGGGCCGGGGCGAAGGCGCGGGCCGCCTCGTCGACCGTGCAGGACCACGGCGTGAGGTCGGCGAGGGTGCGCAGGGCCGGGGGCGGGGCGCCGGGGGCGCGCACCAGCCAGGCGTTCCACACCGCGCCGTCCGGGGCGAGCAGCACCTCGAAGCGCAGGTCGGGCCAGAGCGGCACCGGCCACAGCAGGGCCCGGCAGCGCAGGTCGCCGATGGCGCGGTCCGCGGTGGCCTCCGGCTCACCGAGCACCGAGCGGTAGCGGGCGGCGGCCGCGCGGGAGCGGGGCGAGCGGACCATCGCCTGCCAGCGCCGGTTGGCCTCGCGCATCTCGCCGATGGAGACGCCGAGGGCGCGCCGGGCGTCCTCGACGAGGTCGGGGTTGTGGTCGGCCATGCGGCGCAGCAGCACGAGCTGGAAGTCGAGCGGGGTGAAGGGCGCGGAGGGGCGTGTGGGCATGGACCCATCGTGGCCCATGCCCGGCCGGGGGCGGGCCGTCCCTCCGCGCCCCGGCTCAGGAGGCGGCGCGCTTGAGGAGCCGCTCGTGCTCGTCCTCGGTGACCTGCTCGCCCGAGGACGGCAGGAGCTGCGGGATGCCGTCGATGATCGGGTAGCGGCGGCGCAGCCGCGGGTTGTACAGGGCCTGCTCGGTAGCAGCAGTACCAGCAGTACCGGCGTCGGCGTCGGTGTCCGCCGGGCCGGGCTCCTCGGGCAGCAGCAGTACCAGCGGGCCCTTGTCCAGCGGGCAGGCCAGTATCTTCAGCAGCGGGTCGTCGGGGGTCATCCGGAGGTCAGCTCCTTGGGGGGTGAGGAGGGGTGCGCGGCGGGCGGCGGCGCGTCGTGCTTGGGCATGACGAGCAGGACCGTCACCGCGAGGGCCGTGCCCGCGACCCGCAGCGCGAGCCGTACCGGGTCGTCGGGCAGCGCCTCGCCGAACGCGAGCGTCCCGAGCACGGCCGTGAAGAGGGCCGTCACCGTCGTGCACACCGGCACGATCAGCGAGGCCCGGCAGCGCTGCAGCGCCGCCTGCGACATGACCAGGCCGAAGGCGCCGGTGAAGAGCAGCAGGTACGGGTACGGCGACGCCAGCAGGCCGAGCAGTTCGCCGCCGAGCCCGTCCGTGGTCAGGCAGCCGGACACGCCCTTGATGGCCAGCGAGCTGACGCCGTACAGCAGGCCCACGCCGACGCCGTACTCCACGCCCGACGACCGCTGCCGGTGCCGCTGCCCGGCGCGCCGCTCCCCGGTCGCGTACAGCCACACGCCGAGCGCGAGCGAGGGCAGGCACACCGCGAGCACCAGCGGTACGGGGGCGTCCTCGCCGACGGTGTCGGTGCCCTCGTCCAGCGAGAGCACCACCATCAGCAGGGCCGCGAGGATCGCGCCGACGGCGAACCGCTCGCGCCCCGAGGTCCGCTCGCCGAGCAGCACCGACGACAGCAGGAGCAGCAGCACCAGGCCCGAGACGAAGATGCCCTGCGCGGCGGCGATCGGCAGCGTGCGGTAGACGGCGAGCTGGGCGCCGAAGCCCGCCGCGAGCGCGAGGGAGCCGCCGATCCACAGCGGGCTGGAGACGACCTGGCGCAGCAGCCGCAGCGGCTCGCGCACGCTCACCGACGGCATCGCGGACAGGGCCCGCTTCTCCAGAACGAAGCCGGTGCTGTACAGGACGTTGGCGAGCAGCGCCGCGACCACACCCACCCACACGGGACTCAGGCCTTCCGGGCGTGCAGCAGCAGGATCGACGCCGCGCCCGGCACGGCGCAGGCCAGCCGGTCCAGGCCGCGCAGCGGCCGCGGCACCCCGTGGAAGGGCGCGCCCGCGAGCCGCACCACGTCGAAGCCGGAGGCCGCCACGAACTCCTTGAGCGCGCGGGCCGTGTACAGCCGCAGGTGGCCGACGACCTCGCGCCCCGGGCGGCCGTGGATGGCGCGCAGGCTCACCTCGGAGAACACCGGCTGCACCCCGGCGAGCAGCAGCCCGCGGTTGTACCAGGCGGCCAGGTTCGGCGTGGACAGCATCAGGTGGCCGCCGGGGCGCAGCACCCGGCGCAGCTCGTCGAGCGCGGAGTCCGGGTCGACGAGGTGCTCGACGACCTCGCTGAACAGCACGGCGTCGGCGGCGCCGTCCGCGAACGGCAGCCCCCCGTCGGTCAGTTCACCGCGGACGACGTACGGCAGGTGGGCGTGCGCGCGGCGCAGCGCGTCCTGCGACCAGTCGACGCCGATGACGCGGTGCCCGGCGAGCAGCGGCGCGGCGGCCCGGGCGGCGGAGCCGTCGCCGCAGCCGACGTCGAGGACCACGCGGGCGCCGCGGGTGGCCGGGCCGAGCGCGGCGGCGAGCATCCGCGCCTGCCGCAGGCTGCGGGCGTCCCCCGAGGCGACGGGGACCGCCGGGTTCTCGTAGAAGTCCCGCAGGCCGCGCGGGCGGTGGCGGGCGGGCCGCTCGGTGGTGCCGGACGTCGTCATCGGCCGGACCCCTCCTCGGTGGTGTGGAGGTAGCGCTCGAACAGGTCCCGCAGGCGCGCGCCGTCGCCGGGGCCGAGCAGCGCCCGCGACCAGCGCAGGGCCAGGTGCAGCCGGCCCGCCGTGGACGCGGTGGTCACGGTCAGGCCGCGCGGCATGCGCGCGGGCGCCGAGAACCACACCGCGGTCGCGGCCCCGGCGTCGCCGAAGTCCAGCGCGTACGGGATGCGGCCGATGTTGCTGAGCAGCGTCGTCGACGTCCAGGGCGCCGCGGCCCGGCGCAGCCCGCGGGTGACGGCCGCGCGCAGCGCGACCGGCAGGACGGGCGCGGTGAGCAGGGTCGCACCGTGGCCGAGCTGCGGCCGGGACAGGGCCTTGAGGGCGCGCGTGCGGTCGGAGGTGCGGCGCAGCAGCGCGTGAATCCGCTCCGGCGTCGCGCCCGCGTCGAGCAGCGGCGTCAACTCGGCCGCGCCGAAGGGTACTTCGACCAGGCGCGTGCCGTTGCCGATCGGCATCGACATGTCGCGCGGCCGGTCGTCGACGGGCATGGTGATCCGCAACGGCTTGGGCGGGGCGCCGTGTTCACGGTTCCAGTGGGCGATCATCAGCGCGGTCGCGACCATGAGCTGGTCGTTGACGGTGAAGGGCGCCCCCTTGGGGCGGCGCGGCACGGGCAGCTCCGCCACCAGCATGTCGTTCCCGGGGGCGGGGCCCGCCGCGCCCGGCCGGGGCCGGGCGCGCGGGGCGGGCTCCGGGGAGCCCTGGGCGACGCGGGCCGGGGTGGCCCACGGCGAGGGCAGGTCCGTGGCCGCGCCCGGCGCGGGCGCGGCGGGCGCCCGCGTCGGGGGCGCGGCGGGCGCGTTGTCCCGTCCGCCGTACAGCTCGGCGGCGGTGGCGAGGACCCGCAGACAGGCGGGGCCGTCGAGGGCGGTGTGGTTGATGGTGAGCACGAGAACGCTGCCCGCGCCGCCCGCGCCGCCCGTGCCGCCCGCGCTGCCCGCCTCCGGGTCGGTGACGACCTCCAGCCGTACCGGCGGGGACGCCGTCAGCGGTGGCGCGTCGAGCAGCGTCCGCTGCCGGGCCCGCTCCAGTTCGCCGGGGGCCGGACGCGGGAAGGTGACGACCTCCACGTCCGGGCCCTCGGTGAGCTCCCACTCGTAGCGGCGCCGGTACCAGGGGCCGCGCGCCTCCCGCACCAGGATGCGCGGGTGGCGGCGCAGCGCCTCGCCGAAGGCCGTCCGCAGCCGGTCCTCGTCCAAGGCGCCCGGCAGGTGCACCTCGATGTGGACGGTCTCCGGCTCCGCCTCCTGGAGGCAGTGCCGGGAGACCTCGTCGACGACGGGGAACGGCACCCGGCGCGGCGGGCGGCCGGGGCCGTCCGCACGCCGGGCCGGGTTCTCCAGGGCGGTCATGGCCGGCGGTCCTCTTCCTCTTGCTGTTCCGTGCCGTCACCGGGTTCCTGCCTGTGCGGCGGTGTCCCGGGCGGTGTCCCCATGTCGCGGTCGGGCCCCAGCGGCAGCGTCCTCGCGGACGGGTCGCCGCCCGGCGCGGGCTTGGCCAGCGGGTCGGCGCCGGGCGTCCCCGCGCCGGGAGTCCCCGTGCCGGGAGCCCCCGCGGGAGGCGCACCCCCCGGCCGCGCGGCCGGCGGCTGCGCGGCCGACGGCTGCGGAACCCCGGCGGGCGCCGCCTGCGCGGGCACCCCACCGGCAGCGGGCGCCGCCTGCGCGGGCACCCCACCGGGACCGGTGGCCTCCCGCACCGACACCAGCGCCGCGAACAGCCCGACGAACGCGAGCAGTTGGGCCGCGTGCCCGAAGGCCCCCTCGTCCGCGGCGACCGTCTCCCCGGCACCCGTGGCGGCGGCGATCCCCGCCCCCGCGAGGGCCAGGAACGCGATCGGCACGAGCAGGGTGTGCCGCCGCCAGGCGAGCAGCGCCAGGGCGGGCACGAGGAGTGCGAACCAGCCCGCGACCACCACGGCCACCAGCGTCAGGGCCACCGTGCCGAGCAGGATGCCGGGCGCGGGCGGCGCCAGGTCAGGACCGTCGGGGTTGGGCGCCTTGCGGCGCACGAACACCAGCGCCACCAGGGCGAGGACGCCCGCGCCGCCGCCGATGAGCCCGGCCTCGTACACCGTGGAGGGCTCGTAGCTGAGCTTGACGGTGCCGCCCTCGCCGGCCGGGATCAGCCAGCCCTGCTGCCAGCCGTCGAGCCGCACCTCGCGCAGCTCCTTGCCGTTCAGGGTGGCCTTCCAGCCGTCGTTGACGTTCTCGTACGTGGTGAAGTACGCGGCGGCGCCGTCGCCGACGGTGACCTCGCGGCGGTCGCCGAGCCAGTCCTTGACGCGCAGCTCGCGCCGCGTGGTGTCGAGGGCGCCGGGCGTGCCGCGGGTCAGGGTGACGTCGGTGACGGCGAGCGGGCCCGCGTCACCGGCCTCCACGCGGTGCTCGCCCGCGCCGAGGTCCACCTCGGGCCGCGGCTCGGGGCGCCGTTCGCCGCGCTCGCACAGCGTCACCTCGACGGGCCGCCGCTCGACGAGGTCGCGCACGGTGCCCTTGGCGGACGTCGGGTACAGCTTGCCGTCGATCGCCACCTCCGGGCCCTTGCCGCAGGCCAGCTCGAAGGAGCGCGTGGGCCGCGGCCGCTCGGTGCGGAACTGGTCGAGCGCCGGGATGTAGGCCTCGGTCAGGCCCACCGGGAGCTGGAGCTCGTCGTCCGCGACCGGGTTGTGCAGGGTCAGCGGCGCGGTCTTGGTGATGGTGATGTCGAGGCGGTCGGTGGTGATCGGCGCGAAGCGGGCCACGCCGTTCTCGTCGACGCCCGCGGTCGCCGCGCCGTCCGGCGAACTGATCTCGATCTTCTCGGGGCGCGTGGACAGGCCGCCCGCGCCGGGCAGCACGATCTCGCCCACGGCCACCTTGCCGGGCCAGCGCAGATGGATCACGGGCCGGTCCCCGGCGATCCACGCCGTGGTCAGGTCGCCGTCGGTGAGGTTGCGCGCCGACAGGCCGGTGCCGAGGTCCGCCGTGGAGTCCGCGGTGGCGCGGATCTGCTGCCGCTTGCGCGGCGCCACGTCGTAGAGCAGCTCGTCGAGCGCGCCCCCAGGGACGGCGACGGCGCTCATCCGCACGTCGTACGTGCCCTGGCCGCCGGTGGTGAAGCGGCGGTGCAGGCCCGCCTCGGCGGTCACCGGCGACAGGCCGCTGGGGTCGGCCGAGCGGTGCATGGAGTACGTCGTGGCGTCGGACTCGGCGCCGGGGGTGCCCTGGACGTCGTCGGGCATCTTCAGGAGCTTGGTGACCTGGACGCCGGGGATGTCGATCTCGGCGAACCCGGCACCGGTCAGGCCGCGGTGGGCGACCTGCGCCTCCAGAATGGTGATCTTGATCCAGGAGGAGTCGCCGGGCACGGCCGCCACGCGCTGGGTCGTGCCGTCGGCCTGGAGGAAGGAGTCCTTGCGGCCCCGCTCGGTCTCCACCCGCACCTTGGTCGGCGCGGCCCGCACCCCGCTCTGGGGCAGCGGCGTGACCTTGAAGGACGCCGGGATCGCGGTCTTCTTCCGGAACTCCGCCCTGATCCACTCGTCCTCGGGGCTGTCCGGGTTGCCCTCGGTCCAGGCGGTGGCCGGATTGCCGTCGAAGGCGTTGACCGGGTCGTACTGCGGCAGGTGGAACAGCCAGTTGCCGTACGACGAGGCCGTCACCGCCTTGGCGCCGCGCAGCTCGGCCGTCGTCTGGTGCTCGACGCCCTTGGTCGGCAGGATCTGGTGCGGCTTCTCGCCCGGGTCCTGCAGGGCCTTCGGCGCGTTCTTCTCGTTCCGCGTGTACGTGTACGAGGTGTTGGTGTTGACCAGGCCGAACCGCGTGTCCGCGCGGCGCAGCCCGTCACCGACCGCCTGCAGGCCGGGCGCGGAGCCCAGGCCCGGGTGGTTGTCGCCGGTCAGGACCGCCGGCCGGTCGCGCATCTCGGGGTCGGCGGACAGCGGAAGCAGCGCCTCGGGCCCGCCGCTGACCACGGCCGTGTTGGACACCGGCTTCAGGCCCGCCTGGCCCGGCCGCTCGGTGCCCTTGCCGGGCGTGTAGATCTCCACCGCCCGGTGGCGCGGGAACAGCCCCTCGACCTGCACCGGCGTGTCGTCCTCGATCTTCCCGCCGGTCTGGGTCGGGCCGAAGCCGGTCACGCGGGTGTAGCCGGACTGCTCCAGGGTGCGCTTGACGGTGGCCGTGGGCACGTACCCGATCTGGTCCTTGTCGAGGTCGTTGCGCACGACGACGTAGTACAGGCCCGCGCGCGTCAGGTAGTCCTTCAGGCCGGGGACCGCGCCGCCCGTCATCAGGGCCTGCTCCACGGCGTCCATGGCGCGCCGGTTGCCCGGGGTGCCGAACGGCACGTAGTCGCGCTGCGCCCAGCGGGATTCGGCCTGCACGTCGAGGGGCTGGTCGATCGGCGAGCCCCAGGTGTAGACGCCGTGCGCGGTCGCGGGCACCACCAGGGCGCGCGAGTCCGGCGAGTACTTGTCCAGCCAGTCGGCCGTCGCCTGCCAGTGGTTCGGCAGCTTCTTGAACGAGCCGGGCTGGAGGATGGAGCCGTTCAGGTACGGCCACATCAGGCCCGGCAGCACCAGGACGGCCGCGACCAGCGGCACGTACCGGCGCCCGCGCACCGCCCGGGTGCCGCGCGCCACGCCGGCCACGCCCGCGAAGTGCGCGAGGCCGAAGGCCAGGGCGAGGGCGAGGCCCGTCTGGAACTTGTAGATGTTGCGGAACGGCACCAGCCAGCCGTCGAGCCAGCCCTGCACCGTGCCGTGGAAGGGCGCCCCGAAGGCGCCGCCGTACCCGGCGAGCGTCACGAGGACGACCGAGAGGACCGTGAGGACGAGCCAGCGCCGCTCGGGCAGGTCGCGGCGGGCGAGCCCGGCGAGCCCGAGCCCGGCCGCGAGCGCCGAGCACACGATGGTGACCACGCCCGTCGCGACCGTCCAGCCCGCGGGCAGCCAGGCCTCACCGAAGTGCAGGTAGGCCACCCAGTTGCCGGCGCCGCGCAGGGCCTCGGTGGCCGACATGGTGCCGGTCGTGGTGGCGGCGTTCTCCACGTACGGCAGGAAGTTCTCGCCGTAGATGCCGAGCAGCAGCAGCGGCACCACCCACCACGCGGTGGCCAGGATGACGCCCGGCACCCACCAGGTGATGAGCTTGCGCTTGCGCGGCCCGTTCGGCCGCGACAGCAGGTAGAGGGCGACCGGGAGCAGCGAGGCCAGGGTGGAGGCCGCGTTCACGCCGCCCATGAGGGGGATGACGAGCGCCGAGCGGAACGCGGCGATGCGCGCGGTGACGCGGTCGTCGGTGAGGGGCAGCAGCACCCAGGGCAGGAACGCGCCGGGCAGCGCCGCCGCCGAGGTCGAGCCGACCACCACGGTGAACGTCGGCCACAGCGCGTACACCACCGCGCCGAGCAGGCGCGAGCCCGGGCTGCCGATCCGCAGCCGCTCGGCGAGGCGCAGCGCGCCCCAGAACGCGGCCGTCACGATGAGCGAGAACCACAGCCGCTCCGCGAGCCACACCGGGACCTGGAGCAGGTCGGTGAGGCCGTAGTACGGCAGCATCGGGAAGGCGTACCCGATGTACTGGTCCTGGAGCCCCCCGAAGCCGCCCCGGTCGTGCCAGAGCTGGCCGAGGTCGGACAGGAACTGCCACGGGTCGACGGCGACACCGAGTTTGGTGTCGAACGTCATCCGCCCCGGCCGCACCGCGAGGAAGCACACGAACGCGGCCGCCCAGAAGCCGGCCAGCCAGCGCCGGGAGCGCGGGCCGCGCGCGGGTTCGTCGGGCCGGCGCGCCGTCGGCCGCGTGGCGGCCGGCGGAGGGGCCTGGACCGTTGTGGTCATGGACACCGCCTGAGGATGAGGAGAAGGTTCCAGGTCGTGAACTCGCGCACGCCCGGTACCTTCGCCACGGTCTCGGCGAGGAACGGCCAGTAGCGCGAGCGCGCGGAGACGACGGTGACGTCGTCGCGCGCCCGCACCTGTCTGAGCGTGGGTCCTATGTGGTGCGCGAAGAGATTGACGCCGAGCGTGTGCTTGGCGGGCGTGCCGGTGCGCCGCTCGTGGCGGGCGCGGGCGCGCTCGGCGCCCAGGTAGTGCCAGGGCGCCCACTCGTGGCCGCCCCAGGGGGACAGCCAGTTCGTGAACGCCACGTAGATCAGTCCGCCGGGGCGGGTGATCCGCACCAGCTCGCTGAGGAAGGTCTGCGGGTCGGCCACGTGCTCCAGGACGTTCGAGGAGAACGTGACGTCGGCGGCGCCGGTCGCCACGGGCAGCAGATAGCCGTCCGCGACGACCGCGCCCTCGGGCGGCTTCTCGCCGCGCGCGCCCAGTTCGCGCAGGTCCGGCTCGAAGAGGAACGCCTGCGCGCCGCGCCGGCGGAACTCCTCGGTGAAGTACCCGGCGCCGCCGCCCACGTCGACGACGACCTTGCCGTCGACGGATCCGTACCGCTCGACCTGGTCGGCGGCGTCACGGGCGAGCAGCGCGTAGCACCGCTCCGGTTCCTGGCGCTCCCGCAGGAAGGCCCGGAACAGGGTGACGGAACGGCGCAGGGACGGGTCTTTCACACGGCACCTCTGACCGGTGGCGCCGCGGGCGCGGCGGGCGCCTGGGGCTGGTGCGCGGCGACCGCCTCGGCGGCCACGGCGCGGAACTGGCGGACGGTGTTGGCCCAGCGGAACCGCGCGGCCCGCTCGGCGGCGGCCTTGCCGAAGGCCTCCCGCCGCTCGGTGCTCAGCGCGAGCGTGCACCAGGCGGCGGCGAAGGAGCTCTCGCCGTGCGCGAGCAGCCCGGTCACGCCGTCCTCGACGGAGTCGCAGATGCCGGGGACGTCGAAGCCGATCGCGGGCGTGCCGCGGGTGGCGGCCTCGGTGACGACCAGGCCCCAGCCCTCCACGGCCGAGGGGTGCAGGAGCAGCCAGGCGGCGCAGAGCAGGCGGTGCTTCTCGGCCTCGGAGACGTGGCCGGTGAAGGTCACGTCCGGGCCCGCCATCCGCTCCAGGCGGGCCCGCTCGGGGCCCTCGCCGACGATGACGAGCCGCCCGCCGGTGACCGGGCGCACCCGCTCCCACAGGCGGAGCAGCAGGTCGACGCGCTTGTACTCGACGAGCCTGCCCATGGCGAGGAAGAGCGGTTCCGGGGAGCGGTCGGCAAGCGGGCCCGGCTCCTCCACGCCGTTGTGCACGACGCGGATGCGGTCGCGGTCCACGCCCAGGTCCTCCAGGGCGGCGGCCGTCGACTCCGACACCGCCACCAGGAGGTTGCCGCGCTGGGCGCCCGAGAGAGCCCAGTGCTCCAGCCTGCGCCCGAGCCGGGCGGCCGGGGCGAGCGGGCCCTGGAAGCGCATGGACCACAGCTCGGTGTGGACGTGGTTGACGAGGCAGAGGGTGGGGCCGCGGTGCCACAGGGGCGCCAGGTACGGCATGCCGTTGCAGACCTCGACCAGCAGGTCGCTGCCGCCGACCTGGCGGCGGTGGGTGGAGCGGGCGCGCAGGTAGTGCCCGAGGTCGCCGCCCGCCGACACCACGCGGTAGTCCCGGTAGGCGGCCGGGCCGCCGCACAGCAGCGTGACCTGGTGGCCCTCCCGGGTCAGGCCGTCGGCGAGGCGGTCGACGAGGAGCTCGGAGCCGCCGGCCGCGGGGTTGTCGAGGTCGCGGCGGGCGAGGAAGGTGATCCGGCGCGGCTGTGGGGGGAGCGCCGGCAGGGACCGCGCGGCGGGCCGCTGTACGGCCGTGCGCGGAGGCGACGGCACGTGCTGGGGCATGGGGTGCTCCAACTCGTCTCAGGGTGCGGTGTGGGGGGCTCGGACGGCGGTACGTGGTGCGGGGTGGCGCACGGTTCGGTGGTGGCGGACGGGTGGGCGCGGCGGGTTCCGCGTGGTGCGTGGGGGCGGAATCCCGCCGTTCGGTTGTGAACGGGGTGGAACCGGTGTGCGGGGGTGGTACGGGGCCGGTACCTGGGTGGGGTGGTTAGTTTTCGCCGCACCGAACGGTGCGGCTACTCACCGGAGTGACAATTTCCGGCCTTGTTGGAGCTGACGTCTCATCACTTCGTGGTGGGTTGCAGCGCGCTTCGTGACGTAGGGGAAAGTGGACCTTCCGGATCCGGATTCCCGCCGGGCCCGCTCGGCCCGTCGGAACCGGAGTTCTGTCCGTTCACGTCCGCTTTGCGGCCGCGGGCGACCAGGGCGCCGCCGAACAGGGTGAGCGCCCCGCCGAGCACCAGGGCGAGCAGCGGCAGCGTCTCGCCGACCAGCTTCAGCCGCGAGCTGTCGTCCTTGGCGAGGTCCACCTGGGCCCGCTGCGTCTTCTCGGTGAACGCGATGCGCTCGCTGTCCAGCAGCACCGTACGGTCCTTCTTGCCGCCGGGAGCCCGCAGCGTCTTGCGCGGGCCGATGGCGGCGTAGATGATCCGGCCGGTGCGCTTGTCGGCCACCAGCTCGATGCCGTGGTTGGCGTACCACTCCTCGGCGAGGACCTGGCTCCGCCGCGGCAGCCCGACCATCCGCCCGGGCACCTGCCGGGTGCCGGTCCTGGTGGCCTGCACCTCACCGGTGAAGCGGTAGCCCTCGTACCCCTGGACCTTCTTCGTGCCGCGGAACCGCAGCGGGACGGTGCCGCCCAGGGTGTTGTCCCACCACAGGTAGTCGCGCTTCTCCACGTCGAACGGGAACTTCAGGTACGCCTCGCCCTCGAAGCGCGGCTTCTCGCCGCAGCAGTGCACGGGCTTGTTGGTTTTGCGGTCGGTCACCCAGCGCTCCAGGGTCCACTGGAGCGAGTCGTGCGGGTCGGCGGCGGGCAGCGACTTGTCCGGGTCGACGGACGTGGACACGTCCCACACCGCCCGGCCCGAGTCCTCGCTGTCGTCCACGTCGCCGCGGACCTGCCGGGTGACGGTCAGGTTCTCGTTGTGCAGGGTCTTGATCTTCTCGGTGTCGAAATAGCTGCCCGTGCCCTTGAAAACGGTGATCTGGTCCACGTCGATGGGCGTGCGTTTCGCCCGCGGCTCGACGTACCAGGCCAGCATCGGGGCAAGGACCAGCAGAAAGACGCCGAGACCGAGCAGGACCAGGGACAAGGGCGAGGCTGTGCGGCGCGTCATCCGGCGCTCCTGCCGTGAGGTGAACAGGGGACGGTCGAACACACAACGGTCGAACGCGTAGCTTTCGGGCGTGAGCGGTCGCCCATGGGGCGGCCGCTCAACTGTGGGGCATTACCGATGAGTTATGGGAGTGCTTCAGTGGTGTTGCCGAGGAGTTGCCCGAATCGCTGCGGCGCTGTCACCGCGGTGTTACTGACCCGTATGGGCCGGGAACGCTAGGCGGACCCTTGACTCAGTGTCAATGCATTGTTGACACTGGGCACCGCCGGACGGGGCCGGTAATCGACTGCGTACGATCGCGCGACCGCGCGGCGCACCGCCAGGGGGTGGGGTACGACCTCCAGCAGAGAGGCTGACCCTGTAATGCACCGACTGCTCGCCGCGACACTGACCGCCGTCGCCGCCGCGGCCCTCGCCGTGGGCGCCGCCTTCGGCGTCGTCGCGCTCCTGAACGCCACACCCGACCAGCCCGACCGGCCGCTCGTGCACTACGAGACGCCGCCCGAGCGCGACCAGCGGGACCAGTGAGCGGCCCGTGTCCGCAAGTCCCGACGTCTCCGAAGGCCGGCGCCCCGCCGCGACCCGCTCGGCCTGGCGCGACGTGCCGCCGCTCCAGGTCCGGCGCTTCGCCGCGCTGGCCCTCGAAGAGGTGCCCGTGCTCGCGCAGGACATCCTGCGCGAGATCCGCGCCGAGTACCCCGGCCTGCCCGTGGTCCTCGACGAGTCGGGCGAGCCCATGGCCCTCGTCGGCATCCGCCGCGCCCTGGAGGGCTTCGTCCAGCAGCTCGCCGCCGCCGACCGCCCGCGCTACCACCCCGAGGTCTTCCAGGAGTTCGGCCGCGGCGAGGGCCTCGAAGGGCGCAGCCTCGACTCGCTCCAGGCGATCTACCGCCTCGGCGTGCGCCTCGCCTGGCGCCGCCTGGCCGAAATAGGCCAGCAGACGGAGATCCCGCCCCCGGCCATGTACGAGCTGGCCGAGTCCGGCTTCGAGTACCTGGACGGCCTGGTCGACCAGTCCGTACGCGGCTACGCCGAGGCCGCGGCCCGGCAGGCCGGCGAGCGTCTGCGACTGCAACGCAAGCTCATGGAGTCCCTGCTCGCCGAGCGGCGCCCCGAGCAGCAGGGGAGCCCCGCCCCCGGCGCCGACAGCGGTTTGGACGAGCGGGCCGCCCGGGCCGGCTGGCCGCTGCCCGAGCGTGTCGCCGTCGGCGTGCTGCTGCGCCCCGCGCGCGAGGCCGTTGCCCCGGCCGTCGGCGAGGGCGTCCTGCTCGACATGGAGGCCGAGCAGCCCCGCCTGGTCGTGCCCGACCCGGACGCGGCGGGCCGCCCCGAGCTGCTGCGCCGCGCCATGACCGGCTGGTCGGGCGCCATCGGGCCGCCCGTGCCGCTCGCCGACGCCGCGAAGTCGCTGCGCTGGGCGCAGGCGGCCGTCGGCCTGATGCAGCGCGGCCTGCTCCCGGCGGGCGAGGTGCTGTACTGCACGGAGCACACCGAGGCGTTGGTCCTGCTCCAGCCCGAGGAGCTCATCGAGGACCTCGCCCGGCGCTGCCTCGCCCCCCTCGACCACTGCGGCCCCGCCCACGGCCGCCGCCTCGCCCAGACCCTGCTCGCCTGGCTGGAGACCCGCGGCGGCGCCCCCGAAGTGGCGGCCCGCCTTGGTGTGCACCCGCAAACAGTGCGCTATCGGCTGCGGCAGATCCGCGAGCTGTGGGGCGACGAGATCGACGACCCGGACCGCCGCTTCGAGCTGGAGCTGGTGCTGCGCGCGCGGCGGCTGCGGGGCGAGCTGGGACGGCCCTGAGGCGGCTCCGAGGCGGCTCGGGGGCGCCTGGCGCGCCACGGCCGCGGCACCGGACGCGGCACCGGACGCGGCACCGGCCGCGGAGAGGCCCGCGGGGAAGCTCGCGGAGAGGCCCGCCGGAAGATCGGTTCACACACAACCTTCACGGCTCCGGCTTCCTCACGGCGTCGCCCGGGACCTAGCCTCCATGCCTCATGGGCCCCATGGATTACTGTCACGCGTGCCACCGGCACCTCAACGGCGCTTTCGCCTGCCCGGGCTGCGGCACCCCGGCCGAGGACTGCCGCGCGTACGGGGAGTCGCTCGACACCCGGGCCGGTTCCGTGGCGCCGGGCGACCCGGGCGAGGTGGCGTACGCGCCGGACGACGCCGACGGGGGCGCGGACGGCGACGCCGGGGAGCCGCGGGGCCGGGGCCGCGGCCGGGAGCGCACCCGCCGGGCGGCCCAGCACCGCCGCAGACGGCGCAAGGTCCTGCTCGTCACCGCGGGCCTCGTGCTCGCCGCGGGCGGTCTGAGCCTCGCCGAACTCGGCACGGAGTCCTCGTCCGGGCACCCCGAGGCGGCGTCCTCCTCCCGGGACGAGGCGGACCGCGGCGCGTCCGGCAGCGGCCCCGACGGCGGCGCGGACGCGGTGGGCTCGGGCACCACCGCCGAACCGGTGTCGTCCTCGGCCACCCCGAAGGGCTCACCCACCGCCCAGGACGAGGACGCGGACGACGCGCGGACGCAACAGCGCGACGGTGAGGCGAGCGACGGCGGGAAGGAGTCGGGGGCGCGGGACGAGGACGGCGGCTCCACGGACGGAGACGGGGCCGACCCCGGGCGGAGCACGGGCGGGACGGACGGGGCGAACGGGACGGGAGGCACGGCGGGCACCGGCGGCCCGTCGGGTTCCGGTTCCGAGCCGAGCTCCGGCACCTCCACCACCGGCGGCCCGGGCTCGCGCCCGGACCCGAAGCCCACGGCGTCCAGGCCCGCGGACGACGAGCCGGCCCCGAAGCCGAGCCCGTCCAAGACGTGCGACCGCTTCCTGTGGTGGTGCACCTGAACCCGGCCCGGCCGGGTCACACCTCGCCGAGCATCCGCCGCAGCAGCCCGCGCAGCGAGAGGCGCTCCTCGCGGGAGAGCTGAGCCAGCGGCTCACGCGCGAAGTCCAGGGACTCGCGCAGGCTGCGGGCGGTCCGCAGCCCCTCCTCGGTGGGCGCGGCCAGCTTCACCCGCCGGTCGGCCGGGTCCGGCCGCCGCTCGACGAGGCCGCGCGCCTCCAGGCGGTCGACGATCCCGGTCACGTTCGAGGGCTCGCACTTCAGCTTCTGCGCGATGCGCCGCATCGGCATAGGCTCCAGGGACAGCAGGCCGAGCACGCGCGCCTGCGCCCCGGTCAGCGCGTGCTTCCCCGCGGCGACCTCGTACTCCTCGTGGTAGCGCGCCACGACGGTGCCGATGAGTTCGACGACCTCGAGCGTCAGCGGGTCGACCCGCGACGCGGCGGAGGAGTTCTGGGGGGTCATGCCACCAGCGTACCCATTTACTTGACAACCTCAAATATAAAAGCGCATGCTTATTTCAGAACATGAAGCATTAGGCCTCGAACCCCGCGGCGCGCAGCCGACGGCGCGCGCACCGGCCCGAGGCCCGATTCCGCAGCCCCCAGCCTGAGGAGGACGCCCCCATGTCCGTCACCCCCGAGCAGCTTCCCGCCACCGGCCGCGCCTGGCACCTCGTGCGCCGCCCGCACGGCTGGCCCGTCCCGGAGGACTTCGCGCTGCGGGAGGCCCCCGTCGAGGCCCCGGAGGAGGGCCGCGTCCTGGTCCGGAACCTGCACTTCTCCGTCGACCCGTACATGCGCGGCCGGATGAACGACGTGAAGTCGTACGTCCCGCCGTTCCAGCTCGACCAGCCCATGGAGGGCGGCGCGGTCGGCGTCGTCGTCGCCTCGAACGCGGACGGCTTCGCGGTCGGCGACCACGTCCTGCACTTCGCGGGCTGGCGCGAGTACGCGTCGGTGCCGGCGCGGTACGCGACGAAGGTGGACGCCGACGCGGCGCCCCTGTCGGCGTACCTGGGCGTGCTCGGCATGACGGGCCTGACGGCGTACGCGGGTCTGCTGGAGGTGGCGTCCTTCAAGGAGGGCGACGCCGTCTTCGTCTCCGGGGCCGCGGGCGCGGTCGGCAGCCAGGTCGGGCAGATCGCCAAGCTCAAGGGCGCCTCGCGCGTGATCGGCTCGGCGGGCTCGGACGACAAGGTCCGGCGCCTGGTCGAGGAGTACGGCTTCGACGCCGCCTTCAACTACAAGGACGACAAGCCCGTCGTCGAGCAGCTCAAGGAGGCGGCCCCCGACGGCATCGACGTCTACTTCGACAACGTCGGCGGCGAGCACCTGGAGGCCGCCATCAGCCGCCTGAACGTGGGCGGCCGCGTCACGATCTGCGGCATGATCGCGGGCTACAACGAGACCGAGCCGACGCCGGGCCCGCGCAACATGGCCCTGATCATCGGCAAGCGCCTGCGCATCCAGGGCATGCTCGTCCAGGACCACCAGGACCTCCAGCCGCAGTTCGTGCGCGAGGTCGGCGCGTGGGTGCGCTCGGGCGAGCTGAGGTACGACGAGACGTTCGCGCACGGCATCGAGAACGGCGTCGAGGCGTTCCTCGGCATGCTGCGCGGGCAGAACACCGGCAAGATGATCGTCTCTCTCGACGACTGAGAACTTCCGCTACTCGGTAAGGTAATTCCGCAGAGCCGGACCGGCGGGCGCGCGGAACGGTACAAACCAGGAGGATTCGACACCCATGTCCATCCAGAAGATCGACGTCAAGTACACCGCCGTGGCCACCGCGGAGAACGGCCGCGACGGGCGCGTCGCCTCCGACGACGGCAAGCTCGACGTCGTCGTCAACCCGCCGAAGGAGATGGGCGGCAGCGGCGCGGGCACCAACCCCGAGCAGCTCTTCGCCGCCGGGTACAGCGCCTGCTTCCAGGGCGCGCTCGGCGTCGTGGCCCGCCGCGAGAAGGCCGACATCTCCGGCTCCACGGTGACCGCGAAGGTCGGCATCGGGCAGAACGAGACCGGTGGCTTCGGCCTGGAGGTCGAGCTCGTCGCCTCCATCCCGAACGTGGACGCCGCCACCGCCCAGTCCCTCATCGAGCAGGCCCACCAGGTGTGCCCGTACTCGAACGCCACGCGGGGGAACATCAAGGTGGAGCTCAAGCTGGCGTGAGCTGGCGGGGGCGCCTTGGGCGGGGGCCTGTCCCGCCGCTGCGCGGCGGATGCCTCCCACCCACCCACCCGCACAGCCCCGGCACCCCGCCCGGCCCCGACCTGGCGGCTCGCACCGCCGTCGTCGGCCGACCGTGATCCACCGCGGCGTCGTCGGCTGACGGTGTCCGCGGCTTGCTGTGATCCACCGCTCCGCGGCGGATGTTCCCCCACCCGCCCGCCCTTTCCAGGGCGGGCGGGTGGGCTTTTCCAGCGCGGGCACCCCGGCCTGTGGCCTATTCAGCCCGTCCGGCGTTTGAGGACGAGCGCGGAGCGCGAGCTTTCCGGCCTGTCCGGGGTCCGACGGCGAGCGTGGAGCGTGGCCTATTCAGCCCGTCCGGCGTTTGAGGACGAGCGCGGAGCGCGGTCTTTCCAGCCCGTCCGGCGTTTGAGGACGAGGCCGGAGGCCGATTTGCGGGGTCCGGGGCGGAGCCCCGGTTTCGGGAAAGGGGCGGGTCTGGGGCGCCCCGCGAGGGCTGCCACCCCGCGAGCAGGGCCCGCCCCCCCACCTGCCCCCTCCAGCCCGTCCGGCGTGTGAGGACGAGCGCGGAGCGCGAGGGAGCGGGGTCCAGGGGCGGCAGCCACTGGTTCGGGAAGGGGCGGGTCTGGGGCGCCCCCGCGAGGGTCAGCGCACTGTCAGGAGTGCTCGGCCCACCTGCGTGAACGCCCCCTTCGGGTGCGCCCGGAACAAGGGCTCCGTGCCGAAGAGGACCACCCCCGCCCCGCCGGAGCGCCCGCTCACCACGGCCGCCTCCCCGGCGGCGTCACGGGGCCCGCCCCGCCCGTCGACGGGGCGCCAGTGCCCGGACACCAGCGGGTTCCCGGAGCCGTAGGCCTGCTCGACCCGCACCCCGGCGCCGAGCCGGGTGAACCACATCGGCGTGTACACGAAGCTCGCCCCGGGCGCCCCGCCCACCACGGGCCCGCCGGAGTTCCGCACGCGCACCACGCCGTTGGCGTCCGCGTTCCCCCGCACGGGAGTGACCGGCAGCAGCCGGGCGGCGGAGTTCACCGCGGCTCCGACCGCGCCCCGCCCCACCAGACCGCCCCCGCGCGCGAAGAACGCGTCGAGCCCGGCGCGCGCCGCGCCCGTGAGCTTCGCGTACTCCAGGCCCGCCGACACGAACAGCACATCGGCCCTGCGCCAGTCGAACCCGGCGTTGAGGGCGGCCGTCGACACCGGCACCACGTCGAAGCCCATCTCGCGCAGCGCGAACAGCTCGCCCGGCGTCACCGCGGCCGCGACCCGGGTGCGCCGCAGCACCTCGCCGCCGCGCGCCTTCGTGGCGGAGAAGGCGACGTCGTACTCCCTGGCCGCGGCCCGTGCCAGACCCCGTGCCGAGCCGGGCACCACCACCGAGCCGTCCCCGCCGCTCCGCACCCGGACCCCGTCACCGAGCAGCGAGTTGAGCGCGGCCACCTCGCGCGGGTCGTCGAGCCGCAGCCGCAGGTCCCCGCGCGGCGCGACGTAGGCCACCCGCGCGGAGCGGGACACCGCGCGCGACTCCACCCGCGCCGGGTCGCCCGCGCGCACGGACACCACCGAGGCGCCCAACAGCCGCCCGAGGCTCCAGCCGGAGATGTCGTACATCACCGACACCTTGCCGCTGATGTCCCGGCCGTCCGCGAGCAGCACGTTCGCCAGGCCCCGCTTGGGCTGGCGCATGTCGACGACGTACGAGCCCTTCGCGTACGCCCGCCCGCCGAGCCGGAAGTCGCGGGTGGCGCGGCGCACGCGGACGTCGTTGGCGAGCAGATGGTCCACGAGCCGGGACGCGGCCGCCGCCGACCGCTGGTCGCCCCGCCCGCCCGCCGGGACGACGTACGCCCGCGGGAACGTCGTCGTGTAGACGTCCTCCGGGCCGATGCCCGGCACGCCCGGCACCGTCTCCGGCGACACCGGCATCTGCCGCGCGCCCGCCGCGCCGCGCCGGAACACCTCGATCTGGTCGGCTATCAGCGAGCGCCGCTTGCGCTCGGCGAAGTCGAGGGTCGCCCTCATGGCCGCGCCCGCGATGTCCACGTTGATGGCGGAGCGGCGGCGCAGCTCGGCGACCGGCTGGGAGTCGTACTCCTCGTAGTTGACCTGCATCGGGAACTCGATGGTGTGCGCCGCGACCGCGCCGTGGAACGGCATGTACTGCGGGGTGAAGATCGGCGGCCAGTCGTCCCAGCCCTCCTCCTGGTCGCGGAAGGGGATGACCGCGGGCTTCACGCCGTCCTTCGCCTCGGTGTAGCCGAGGCCGTTGACGGCCTTCTCCATGCCGAGGGCGTTGGCGTAGGTGTTCTTCAGGAACAGGTCGTACTCGTAGTTCTCGCCGTGCGGCGGCGTGGTCGGCTCGATGAGCGTGCCGTTGACGTAGCCGTGCAGGTCGATCATCACGGCGGGCTGCTTGGTGACGGCGATGTCCCGCACCGCGCGGGTCTCGGGCTGCGAGGCCGTGACGAAGTCCCGGTTCAGGTCGAAGCCGCCGGCGTTCTCGCGGGTGCCCGCGATCCGCCCGTCGGGGTTCATGGTGACGTTGAAGTAGAGGCGGTTGTGGGCCAGGAGCCGACGCGTCCGCCCGTCCTCGGCCTTCGCCAGCCTCTCGATGAGCTTCAGGGCCGCGTCGGTGCCCTCCCACTCGTTGCCGTGGATGTTGTTGTTGATGAACACCGGCGTCTTGTACGCGGACTTGACCGCCTTGTCCTTCGCCGCGGCGGCCGGCGCGTCCGCGATGAGGCGGCGCATCCGCTCCTGCCGGGCGGCCTCGCGCGCCGACTCCGGCGCGGTCACCGTCACCAGGTACAGCTCGTGACCGCCCGCCGACCGCCCGGCGACCTCGACGCTGACGCGGTCCCCGAGCCGCTGGATCGCGTTCAGCCGGGGCGCGATGGCGTGGTACGGCGTCAGGCCCAGCTTGAGGGACTTGTCCGCCGGGTTCGGCGGCTCCGCGTCGAGCTTCCGCTCCCGCGGGTAGCCGCGGACCTTGCCGGTGGCGAGGGGCGTCGCGGTGGCGTCGAGCGCGCGGGCGGCCGCGGACTCCGGGGCCTTCGCCGCCGTGTTGGGCGGGTCGAGCGGCGTCGTGTCGCGGACGGCCGGGCGCGGCGCGGGCCGCGGGTCGGCGCCGGCGCCGCCCGGTGTGAGCGCGGTGAACACGAGCGCGCCCGCGGCGGCCGACGCGGTGAGCAGGACCGGTCTGGACGGCCGGGATGTCCCCATGCGTACCTCCCTAGAGACCCATGAGTGATCGGTAGGGGAGGTCTACAGGGTGAACTCCGCCGCAACAAGGGGTTATTCACCAGTCGGTCCCGGCCGCCCGCCCGCCGGGCCGGGACCCGCCCCACCAGCGGATAGGGTGTGGCGCATGCGTGAACTGGGCCAGGGCTTCGGCTACCTCCTGAAGGGTCAGCGCTGGGTCGCCCAGCACCGCAAGCAGTACGGCCTGGGCCTGCTGCCCGGCCTCATCACCCTCGTGCTGTACGCCGCCGCGCTGGTCGCGCTCGCCCTGTGGGGCACGGACCTGGTGTCCTGGGCGACGCCCTTCGCCGACGGCTGGGACGACCCCTGGCAGGGCGCCTTCCGCACCTTCCTCACCGTGCTCCTCTTCGCCCTCGCCCTGCTGGTGTCCGTGGTGAGCTTCACCGCCGTGACGCTCCTCGTCGGCGAGCCGTTCTACGAGTCCCTGTCGGAGCAGGTCGACGTCTCCGTGGCCGGCTCCGCCCCCGAGTCCGGCCTGCCGCTCTGGCGCGACCTGTGGATCTCCGCCCGCGACAGCCTGCGCATCGTGGTGCGGGCCGCCCTGTGGGGCGTGCTGCTCTTCGCGCTCGGCTTCGTCCCGGTGGCGGGCCAGACCGTGGTGCCCGTCGTCGGCTTCCTCGTCACCGGCTTCTTCCTGACCGAGGAGCTGACAGCGGTGGCGCTCCAGCGCCGGGGCGTGCGGCTGCGCGAGCGCCTGGACCTGCTGCGCGCCCGCAAGTCCCTCGCGTGGGGCTTCGGTACGCCGCTCGCGGTCGCCTTCCTGGTGCCGTTCGTGGCGGTGTTCCTGATGCCGGGGGCGGTCGCCGGGGCCACGCTGATGGCCCGGGACCTGCTGGGCGAGGACGCCGCCGACGACCCGGGCGCCGACGGCGACGGCACCGGCGGCGCGGACGGGGAGCCGCGGCCGTACCCCACGGGCTCCCCGGCCTCCACCGCCTAGCCCCGCGTCACCGCGGCCGCCACCGCCCGGCCCCGCCGCGCCGTGGCCGCCACCGCCTAACCCCGCTTCGCCGAGGCCGCCGAGGCCTCCACGGCCGTCGTCACGATCCGCCGCACCTGGCGGACGATGTCGCTCCGGTTGCGCTCGAACTCCGCGTCCGTAACGGTGCCCGTCGCCGGATCGGTGTTCCCCGCGCCGAACTGGAGCACCGGCGTGTGCACATGGCCGCCCGGCAGCCGGTCGTGCAGGCCGAGCCGGTCGCGCAGCAGCGTCGCCCGGTAGGCGATCTCGTTCGACAGGTAGTCACCGCCGCCGCCCTTGCGGGCCGTGGAGCCCGGCGTCGGCCCTTCGGGCCGGTCCACGGGCGCGGTGCCGCCCGCCGGGATCTCCGTCACGGCCGTGTTGTCGTACACCGGGAAGCGGCCGGTGGGCGCCGCCACGATGTCCTTGTACGGCAGGGTGGTCGTGGTCCACTGCGGCTGCGAGGCGGGGTCGGCCACCGGGACGGTGCCGGTGCTCGACAGGTTCTCGTTGTCGCCGAAGCCGCCGCGCCAGGCGCCGTTGGTCCGCTCGATGTCGAATCTGCCCACCCGCCCCTGGCTGACGGTCGTGAACAGGTCCACCCGCGGCAACTGCCGCCGCAGCGCCCGCTCCACGGCCCCCTCGGCGAAGTCCGTCCAGCGCACCGGGAACGTGGCCGTCTCGATCCGCACCGGCCCGGCCGCCGTCCTGACGACCGTGCCGTCCAGGGCGAGCGCGGTCGCGCCGGACGGGTTGCCGATGCGGATGTCCCGGTCCAGCGTGAACGGGTCGAAGCCGGTGACGAGCACCCGCTTCACCCGCTTGCCGTGGTGGCCCTTCGGATACGTCACCGTGTCCTGGCCGCGCGAGGCCCGCTCCAGCTTCCCCAGCAGCCGCTTCCGCTGCCGCTCGCCGAGCTCGAACCCCTCGGGCTGCCACGCCCGCAGCTCCCGCGTCATCCCGAGCCGCGCCCAGTACAGCGGCCGGTCGTCGCCCCGGCTGAGCGTCCCGCCGCTCGGGCCGCGCCCCTGAACCCGGTCCACGGCCCGCCGCCACAGCGCCTGCCCCTCGCGTACGACGAGCCGCTCCGCCCGGTCGTAGGAGCGGGCACGGTCCAGGGCCCGCGCGAAGGCGGGCGCCACGCCGTCGAAGCCGCTGCGGCGCAGGATCTCCCGCGGCACGGCACGGTCGAGGCGCAGCTCCTCGACGGTCGGCGCACCAGGCGCACCAGGCGCACCAGGCGCACCAGGCGCACCAGGCGCACCAGGCGCACCAGGCGCACCAGGCGTGGCGGACGGGCCCGGTGAGGTGGGAGCGGTGACCGCCGCGGACGGGCCCGGCGAGCCGGGTGCGGCGGCCGCGGCGGGTGCGGCCAGGGCCCCGGCGAGCAGCGCGGCGCCGAACGCCCCGAGCCGGCGCCCGACTATGTGAGACGAAGCCACGTGAGTCCTTCCGTTGCTGGTGAGGTGGCGGAAGTATGGCCAGCCACGGGCGCCGGGCGCTACGCCCCCGGTCCCAAAAGGGCCGTCCTGCGGCGGATGTCGCCTCCGCCGCGCGGCGGAGGCGGACGGCCCGCGCGGCCGACGCCCCGGCGCGCGCCCCGCACCAGCATGAACCCCATGCTGAGAGTCGTCTCCTCGCCCGGCGTGCCCCGCTGGGCCGCGCTCGCCGCGCACGCCGTGCCCTGGCTCGTCCTGCCGTCGGGCCTGTGGCGCGTCGCCCTCGTCCTGCGCCTGCCTGTGTCCGACTACGGCCCCGGGCCCGGCGAGTCCCTGTACATCCTCGCGCTCAGCGCCGTCTCCGAGGGCCTGGCCCTGCTGACGCTGGGCCTGGTCCGCCCGTGGGGCGAGGTCGTGCCCCGCTGGATCCCGCTCCTCGGCGGCCGCCCGGTGCGCCCGCTCGCCGCCGTCGTCCCGGCCGCGCTCGGCGCGGTCGCGCTCGCCCTGATCTGGGGCTACGCCTTCCGCAACGTGGGCGGCGACCTGGACTCGGGCGTCGGCCCGGGCGGCATGGGCTCGCCCGCACAGGACGCGCTCCTGGTCCTCTGCTACGCCCCGCTGCTGCTGTGGGCGCCGCTGCTCCTCGCGGTCACGGTGGCCTACCACCGCCGCCGCACGGCCCGCCCCGGGGCTCCGGCCGCCCCGGCCGTGCCGGTCCCCGGCTCACGCCGCGAGCAGCCGCCCGGACTCCCGCAGGGCGGCCAGGAACGGCGCCACGCTCGGCACCGGTGACCGCCCCCGCGCCGTCGCCGCGTACACCGCCCGCGCGGGCGCGCCCTCCTCGCGGACCGGGACGAGCGCGATGTCCGGCCGGGCGCCCTGGGCCGCGAGCGCCGGGACCAGGGTGACGCCGAGCCCGGCGGCCACATAACCCTGCTTGGCCGTCCACTCGCGGACCACATGGGCCACCCGCGGCCGGAAGCCCGCCTGTACGGCGGCGTCGAGCAGGGTGCCCGCCGGGTCCGCGCTGCCGGAGATCCAGTCCTCGGCGGCGAGGCGCGCGAGCCGTACGGAGGGCTCGCCCGCCAGCGGGTGGGCCGCGGGCACCGCCACGTACAGCGTCTCGTCGAGCAGGTGGTGCAGGTCGTACGCGTCCTCGTCGAGCGGGCCGCCCGTCGTCGACACCACCGCCAGGTCCAGCTCGCCCTCGCCGAGGCGCGCCAGGAGCGGCCCGCTGAAGCCCTCCTCGCGCGTGAGGGCCACCCCGGGGTGCCGCGCCCGGAACGCCGCGAGGGCCCGCGGCACCAGCGCCGCGTCCGCCGTCGCGAACGCGCCGAACCGCAGGTGCCCGCCCGCGACCCCGTCCAGGTCCGCCAACTCCCGCCGCAGCCCGGCCAGTCAGCCCGTGACCGCCTCCGCGTGCGGCAGCAGGGTCCGGCCGTGCGCGGTGAGCCGCACGCCGCGCGGCAGCCGGTCGAAGAGCGGGGCGCCGCCGAGCGCCGCCTCCAGGGACGCGATCTGGCGCGACACCGCGGACTGCGTCAGGGCCAGCCGCCGCGCCGCCACCGTGAACGAGCCCTGCCGGGCCACCTCCAGGAAGGCCCGCAGCCAGAAGGTCGACAGATCGACGCCCTCCCCATCCGGCCCGTCCCCCGGCCCGCCGCCCCGCTCACTGTCACCACGGGCCGCGCCCCGCGGCCCGTACGCGCCCGTCGGCCCATGCGATATCGGCATGCCCGCCATGCTAGACATTCGCTTGTCGCATCACGCCGCCGGACCTAGCGTCGTCCGCATGGAACCGCGCACGCAGCACCCCGAACGCATCGCCTTCCTCGGCCTCGGCCACATGGGCACCCCCATGGCCCGCCAACTCCTCGCCGCAGGGCACCCGTTGACGGTCTGGAACCGTACGCCCGCCAAGGCCGAGCCGCTCGTCACGGCGGGCGCGCGCCACGCCGCGACACCCGCCGACGCCGTCCGCGACGCCGACGTGGTGATCACGATGCTCACGGGTCCCGACGCGGTCCGGTCCGTCGCCGACGCGATCCTGCCCGCGCTGCGGGACGGCGCCCACTGGGTGGAGATGTCAACCGTCGGGCCCGACGTCGTACGGGAGCTGGGGGAGCGGGCGGGGAGCCGCGTCACGCTCGTCGACGCGCCCGTCATGGGCAGCACGGACAAGGCCGCGGCGGGGGAGCTCGGCGTCCTCGCGGGCGGCGACGCCGACGGCGTCGCGCACGTCCTCGCCCGGTTCGGGCCCGTGACCCGGACCGGGCCCCTCGGCTCCGGCGCCGCCCTCAAGCTCGTCGTCAACACCGCCGTGCTCGGCGGCGTCGCCCTGGTCGCGGAGGCGATGACCCTCGCCGACGCGCTCGGCCTCGACGCGGACACCGCCCGCGCCGCCCTCGCCCGCGGCCCGCTCGCCGGGGCCGTCGCCCGCGCCTTCGCCCAGGACGTGCACTTCGCCACCGCCCTGGCCGTCAAGGACGTGGCCCTGGCCACGCACACCGCCCGCCTCCCCGCCATGGAAGCCGTCCTCGCCCACTACGAGGCCGCCGCGTCCGACCCGGCGACGGGGCCCGAGGACATCTCGGCCGCGGTGACCCACATCCGGGGCCGCACCGCGGCTGACGGCTGAGGGCCTGAGGGCCTGAGGGTCTGAACGGGTTTGAGGGCCTGACGGCTGAGCCCGACGCCCGAGGGCTGCTGTGCGCCACCCGGCACCTGCCGCCCGACACCTGCCACACCCTGACATCCGGCACCTGCCACCCGACACCCCCTGACATCCGGCACCTGCCACCCGACACCCGACAGGAGACCACGACCGCCATGAGCGTCACCCTCGCCAACCCGGTCGGTGCCCCGGCACCCCTCGGCCCCTACTCCCAGGTCGCCCACGTCCAACTCGCGGACGGCGGCGCCCTGTTGTACGTCTCCGGGCAGATCGCCGACGGCCAGGACATCACCGCCCAGAGCCACGGGATCTTCGACACCCTCGCCGCCCTCCTCGCCGCGTACGGGGGCACGCTCGACGACATCATCAACATCCGCACCTTCATGACCGACCTGGACGACCTGCCGGGGTACGCCGCCGTGCGCCGCTCCCGCCTCACCGGTGCGCCGCCGACCAGCACGACGGTGGAGGTTCCGCGGCTGTTCCGGCCGGAGGCGCTCATCGAGGTCGAGGTGGTCGCGGCGGTACGGGCCGCCGCCGGGCCCCTGCCGGACTGAGGCCGGGCCCCGGGCTTGAGGACAGAAGATGACCGCAAGCCTCCCTAGCGTGGTCGGCATGACACACCCCACCACTCCTGGCCACCGTCAGACGCAGCCCCAGACCCAGACCCACCTCGTCGCCGGAGCCACCGGCACCGTCGGCCGCGAGGTCGTCCGCGAGCTTCTGGAGCGCGGCCACCAGGTCCGCGCGCTCACCCGTGACCCCGCGAAGGCCTCCTTCGCCGACGGTGTCGAGGCCGTACGCGGTGACCTCACCGACCCGGCGACCATCGAGGCCGCCCTCCAGGGCGTCACCGGGCTGCACCTGATCACCTTCGCCGGCGCGGCCTTCCAGCCGCTGGAGACCGGCCCCGAGATCGTCCGCCTGGCCAGGGAGGCCGGGGTGCGGCGCGTCACCGTCCTGAACGGCGGCGGCCCCACCCCGCTGGAGGACGCCGTGCGTGCCGGCGGCCTGGACTGGACGGTGCTCATGCCGGTCGAGTTCATGGCCAACACGCTGGAGTGGGCGGAGGGCATACGGGCCGAGGACACCGTGCGGGCGCCCTTCGCGGACCGGCTCAGCGCCCTGGTCCACGAGGGCGACATCGGGGCGGTCGCGGCGGTGGCGCTGAGCGAGGAGGGGCACGCGGGGCGGGAGTACCTGATCACCGGGCCGCAGGCGCTGACCCTGCGGGAAAGGGTGGCCGTCCTCGCCGAGGCGCGGGGCAAGGACATCGCCCTCGTCGAGCTCAGCGAGGAGGAGGCGGCGGCGGGGATGCGGGCCGAGGGGCAGGACGAGGGCACGATCGCGTGGCTGCTGGACGTGTACAGGAACACGCCCCCGGAGGGGCGCACTGTCCTCGACACCGTCGAGCGCGTCACGGGACGCTCCGCCCGCCCCTTCACCACCTGGGCGCACACCCACGCCCCGACCTTCCGCTGACCCCCCGAAAAGCAACCCGGGCCGTCCACCCCTGCCAAACCCCACCACCTGACGCCCCCCCCCCCGCCCCTCCCCACGGCAAGGCCCTGCCCCTAGGCCAGCCCCGCCGCTTCGAACGGGAGGCCTCCCACCCACCCACCCGTGCGGCCCCGCGAACCGGGCGCGGGCTGCCCCGGCGGCCTACGGCCCGTCGTCCGTCTGCTCCGCCGCTTGGCGAGGGGGTGTTTCCCACCCACCCACCCGTGCGGCCCTGCGGGGTAGGTGCGGGCTGCCCTGGCTGCTCGCGGCCGGTCTGTCTGCTCGGCCGCTTGGCGACGGGGAGTCCGCCCGCCCTCTCGTCCGTGCGGCCTTGCGGTGCCGGTGTGGGGTCCTGGTGGCTTGCGGCGGGTCGTCCTTCTGCTCGGCCGCTTGGCGACGCGATGTTTTCCACTCGCCCGCCGTGCGGTCCTGCGGAGTGGGCGTGGGGTGGCCTGGTGGCTTGCGCCCGTCGTCCGCCTGCTCGGCCGCTTGGCGAGGGATGTTTCCCACCCGCCCACCCGTGCGGCCCTGTGGAGTGGGTGCGGGCTGCCCTAGGGCCTGTCTGGCAAAGGATCTTGGGTGGGTTCTCTGAGCCAGAGGATGAGTGAGGCGAGGTGGACGCCGGCCT